>NZ_CP109901.1:2709919-3011022 GCF_033095805.1 Serratia sp. UGAL515B_01
GCCATCGCTCACGGCAGGGCTTGCCATCAGACGCCGCTGCCAACCAGCAAGATCCAGTTGCCCACAAGCTTGCCATGCGGCCATTGCCAACTCGGGATAACGCCCCTGAAACAGGTTTTCCGGCAATAACTGTTCGAGCAGCAGACAAACATGACCTGCCCTCGCCTCCGCACTTAGACAAGCAGCTGCCAACAGGATTTCAGGCTGTTCATTACTTGCGGCCACTTGAGCAAACTGCACATCTAATGGACGTAGTATCCCCAGCGCCAGTGCCTGCTCCAAAATATCAATCATTGCCCGTTCCTCGCCTCTACCGTTTCGCCGCTGAAAAGACGGTCCATACCATCGACCAGCGCTTCTTCGGGACGGCAAGCAAAAATACCGTTACCGGCATGCTCAGCATCAACACCACGTAAAAACAGATAAATTACGCCACCAAAATGACGGCTGTAATCATAATCAGCCAACCGATGCTTCAGATAACGATGTAGCGCCAGGGTATAAAGCTGATATTGCAGATCGTAACGATGTTCGGCCATCGCACGTGCCATCGCCTGTTGGGTATAGGCACTGCTGCCTTCCCCCAGCCAGTTGGACTTGTAATCCAACAGGTAATACTTCCCTTGCCAGCGGAATACCAGATCGATAAATCCTTTCAGCATGCCCTGCACTCGCTGAAAGTCTAATTTCGGACATATTGCAGAAAGAGGATCGTAACGCTTTATCAGTTTATCAAGCTCACTGGCCTGTAACAGGCCGTTGATAGGAAGGTAAAACTGCAGTTCGGCTTGCCTGCTCTCGGCTGACAGAGCGCAAAGCGCTACCCCACTATCGTTTAGCGGCGTATTCAGTAACACATGCATCCAGTCGCGCAATACTGGCAACCAATGCTCTTCAAGCCCTTGCGTTTGCAACTGTTCTTGCAACCAAAGTTCGTCAATCGGCTTGGCAAAATCCAACATTTCCAACAGACTATGCAGGAAAGTCCCAGGTGCAGCACCACGTGGGAACGTATGGGGTGTTAGGGCAGGAACCATACCCTGCGCCTGCTCACCAATCGCATCAACATCCAAGCGCGGTAACAGCTCCTGCATACTGCCTGAGCCCTGCTGTTGTAAGCCGGTATAACTGGTTACCCGCCAGAAATCCTGCATCTGCCGCGAGAACTGTTTAGCAGCCAGCGCAGCCGTTGATACCTGTGATGGTTGCCAGACATCTTCATCAGGGGCATCCACCAGCGACAGCGCGATATCTTGCGTTGCCAAGCGCCGTAAACAGTCTTCCAGATAGACAGCATCCCCCGCCTGGCCTGCTTGCACCAGATATCCCAGCGCACTCCGATGCAGATCGGTCTCTCCCTGCTTTTTACGCGTCCCATGGAACAGCGGTGCAATACCAATGCTACAGTGATAAACCGAACGAGTCAGTGCCACATACAGCAGACGCAAATCTTCTGCCAATCGCTCCTCTTCTGCCAAGGCGATACTTTCTTCGTTGGCATTAAGATCCAACAACGCCTGGAACGTTTGGCGATCGTGGTAAATCCCTTGCTGTTGCTGACGGAAATTGCCGATAAAAGGCAACCATACCAGATCGAACTCCAGCCCTTTCGACTTGTGGATGGTAATCACCTGTACCAGATGGCGATCGTTCTCCAGTCGCAACTGTTGGTTATCCGCCTGACGGTTTGGCTGTGCGATCTGTTGTGCCAACCAGCGTACCAGAGCATGCTCACCGTCAAGTTGAGCAGAAGCCTCTTGTAACAACTCTCCCAGATGCATAACATCCGTCAAACGGCGCTCCCCCCCGGGGCTGACCAGCAGATCCTCTGCCAAATGCCGCCGGGACATCACTTCACGTAACATCGGCAAGACCCCACGGCGTAACCAATGGGTGCGATATGCATCAAACTCATCGACTAATGCATCCCAGGCTCGCTCATTACGATTCAGCTCGTCCAATGTCAATGCATCCAGCCCCAGCAAGCTGGTCGCCATTGCACTGCGTAAAGTACGCTCCTGTTCTGGGGCCAAAACAGCCTGAAGCAGCCACAGCACGTCTTTGGCTTCTGGCGTATCAAAGACACTGTCGCGGTTGGAAAGATAAACCGAGGGGATAGCCAAAGCGCTAAGCGCATCTCGCACCAACGCAGCCTCAGCACGACTGCGTACGAGAATGGTAATATTCGATGCTTGTACGGAACAGCGTTGTTCTCCAGCAACCAACCATGCCTTACCTGCCTGCCCAGCACTGAGCCAATCACGGATTTGTGAGGCACACTGGCGTGCCATCAGTTGTTGATAATCACTGACTCCAACGCCTTCCCCTTGCTGCAGCCAGAATTTCATCGCCGGTTGCGGTTTATTGAACAACTCAAAAACCAGCCCCTGATTCTTAGGGGCAGCCGCAACATTGACAAAAGGGATCTGGCTGAACAGGAATGGTTTTTCAACCTGCGTAAATAGTCTGTTTACGCTGCTAACCATCGCGGGGGATGAACGCCAGTTGGTTTCCAACGTATAGTGGGCGTCTACTTCTGACCGCGCTCGCATATAGGTAAAAATATCCGCGCCACGGAAAGCGTAAATGGCCTGTTTAGGATCGCCAATCAGTAGTAATGCGCATTCTGACCGACCAACATAAAGTTTTTGGAAAATACGATACTGCTGTGGGTCGGTGTCTTGGAATTCATCGATCATTGCCACCGGGTAACGCTGGCGAATAGCCAAAGCCAGTTGTTCACCTGAAGCACTTTGCAGTGCAGCATCAAGCCTGCTGAGCAAGTCGTCAAACCCCAACTCGGCGCGTTGCCGTTTTTCTTGCTGAATGGAATGACGAATTTCGCTTAGTGCCCGCGCCATAATCAAATCACGTAGCGTCAGCGGTTCAGAGAACAACGCATCAATTGCCACAAACAGACTGTGACGCGGTGCTTCACCTTTCTTGGTTTTCTCAAGTAACGCCGACTGGCGGAACTTTTCCAGCTCTTTAGGTAGCTGATAATCCTGTGTTTCCTGCGCTACCCACTCAGCGACTTTGTTAAGCCAGTTGGGCAAGTGTTTGCTGCTATAGCTGCGCTTATCGACACCAGACTGGCTCACTAACGCTTCTAGCTCACTGGCTACCTCACGCCATTGCGCCTTAATGTCGTCAATGCGGGCAACAATCTGCTCATGACGCATCAACACAGTTTCGTCGTCTTTTGGCGATTGACGCAAAACTGGCGATTCACCGTGCAGATAGCCAGAAAGATCTTTAAGCAACGCTTCCGGGCCATCCCACTCTTGACTGACAGCGCGGGCAACACCGATCGGCAACGGGTAACAGTGACGTCGCCAGAAATCCGCGCAGGCCTGACGACGCAGCGGCAACTCATCTTGTACCAGTGTCTGCTCAAACAGAATACCGGACTCGAATGCGTTATGTGTGAGCATGCGCTGACAGAAGCCGTGAATCGTGTAGATAGCCGCTTCATCCATCTGTCTCTCCGCAGCCAATAATTGCGCTGCGGCCTCAGACAAATCATCAATTTCCGCTATCAAAGCAGCGAACAGCGGATCTTTACTACAGCCACGTACGCAAGCAATACGTAACGCATGGATATTGCTGCGAATACGCCCACGCAGTTCCTCGGTGGCGGCCTCGGTAAAAGTCACCACCAGAATTTCTTCCACCGTCAGCGGCCGTGGAAAAGCAGCAGCCTGACCCAAACCTAGCAGCAAACGCAGGTAAAGTGCCCCGATGGTAAAGGTTTTACCCGTCCCCGCCGAGGCTTCAATCAACCGTTCACCAAACAGCGGCAATGCCAATGGTTCTAGCCGTTGAGGAATGCACCCAGTCATGGCATAGCGACTTCACGTGGCAGCGTTTTTTGCAGCGAAGATGCATTAGGATAAGTTACCCAGCCTTCACCCGGTGTCGCGAAGTCTGCTTTCTCTTGGTTGTTACCGCTCACCTGGGATAATACGGCTAACCCTTGTGGTTGTATTACCGCGTGATGGAAGTAATCTGCCAGTTTGCTTGGCGTCAGCGCCTCTACTTGAGCAATCAGCTTCTCCCGGGTATCAAAGGCAAAATTGCCACGATCAAAATCGTTGCTGAAACGGCCAGCTTCCTCTCTCAGTGTTTGAGGACGCTGTTTTAGCTGATTGATCATTGCCTGTTTGTACTGGGTAAAATCTGAGTCACTTATCTCACGCAGACGCTTTTCAGTATTCTGGTAAAAATCTTGATAGCGTTGGTAAAGATAAGCTGGCTGTTTGCTATTGCTTTGTAACAGGAAAGCGATACCCCACTGGCGGCCAACAGGCTCTGCAAAAGCGAACACCGCATAACCAAGCTGTTCTTGCGTGCGCAGTTGGCTGTAGAACCAGGGCTGAATGATCTGCCCCAACAAAGAGCTGTACGCCATGCTGGTAATTTCATCATAACCAATAGGTACGTACACTGCCGCCAACGCAGAGTCAGTACTGCTACCAGGGCGCTGCAGGTTGGCAAATTGGTTTTTCGCGATCACCACATTTTCACCATGCCACCAGTCAACGCCGGTACAACCCACACTATGCTTCAAAGAAGATGCCAGTGATTCGACCTGTTGCTTGCTCATATTTCCCACTACCAATAACTCTGGCGTGGCCCCAACTATCAAGCTATCGCGGTAAGCCAGAACATCTTTCAGCGTCAGGGTTTTCAGCACCTCACGACGTTCACTGCGTTCTGAATAAGGCACAGGGGAAAGCCCCCGCACCGGCTGGATCGCCAATTCATAAGCCTTACCTTTCTCCGCAGCATCCAACTGCTCCAGATACCATGATTTGGCTTGCTCAAATTGTTCTTCAGTTGAAGTAAAACTGGAGTATCCTTCAATCAGCGAAGTCAACAACTGCGGTAAGCGCTGCGTAAAGCCATTGGCACTGAACATCAGACCGTTGTTAGAAGAAGTTGAAAAGTTAAGCCCCCCAACCGAAGCCTGATATCCCAACTGATCGAGTGAGATCCCCGCCAGGTAATCCATTAAAGAAAAAAGAACCTGATTACGCGCAGAATCAAGGGTTTTAGCGTTACGGAAAGCCACCTTAACATCGGCTTTAGGCTCATCAGAAAAATAGCGGCTCGGCATATATAACACCCTCAACCCAGGTTGATTTACCACTATTTCCGGTTTGCTGAGTTCACGTGAGGACTTATTGAGGTTAAAGTCATCGGGAATATAGGGATTCGGCACAGGTAAAGAAAGCGTAATGCCTTGACCTAACCGCTGCCATTTATCAAAGCGCTCCGAGGTGATTTTCTCTACCTGATAGAGAGCATCAACAAAATAAGCCGTTTTATTATGCGGTTCATTAGGGCTGATAAACCAAATCCGTGCATTTTGCGGTGTCATCTGCGCCAGACGCTGCGAAATGGCCTTCGGATCATAGCGGTCTGCAAGATAAGAGGCATCAAGCGTGTGCTGAACCGGCACCCGCAGCATAGTATCCACTAACCACTCAATGTAGTTCATGTTGCGCGTAATCGCTGGATAACGAAAACCCAAATTCAGAACGCGAGCAATCTCATCAAAGTAACTTTGCTTAACCCCTTCTGTACGTAGCATTTGTAAATAGCTGAAGATGGCTGCAACCACTCGATCTCTTTCTGCCAGTCCTTTATCGGTCAATGAAACGCTAATAACGAATACGCCCCCGTTACGATCTACCATCGGATCGGCACCCGCGCTAATGGCATCAGCCAACCCTTGCTGTTGCAACCAGTCCGAAAGCGTATTCTTACTGCGGTTACCAATCAGATAACTGATAAAGGTATCTGTTTTGCTACGAAATTCGGCGCTGTTATTATCAATCCGGAATTCAACTTTCAGCTGTTTCGTCGGCTGGGCTGGTACGTAATGAATAATGATGCCCTGTTGTTCGGGTGTGACCGCAGGTACAGTTATCGGTGGTACTTTAGCGTCGCGATTAGGTATACGACCAAAGGTTTTGGCCGCAAGCGCGGCTAGGTCAGGCAACGACTGGTTGCCATACAACACACCTACCATCAGATTGGCGGAATAATAGCGCTGATAAAAACCCGTCAATTCATCATGAAGTTTGCTGCCAGGCTTATCTTTCAATGTCTCAAGATTACCCCCAGAAAAACGGGCACTAGGGTGGGCAGGATTGAGCGTTTCTGATCCAACCTGTGCCATACGCATGACATCACGGGAGCGTGCCATGGTTAATTCGGCATTGACCGCATTACGTTCACGATCGGCATTGTCGGGGTCCAGAATAGGTTCTGCAATAGCATCAGCAAGGCGATCGACTGCCGAGTCAAATGCATTATTCTCCACTTCCAAATAATAAGCTGTGCGGTAAGAAGCGGTGCTAGCGTTATGGCTGCCGCCGTGTTTTTTCAGAAACTCAGCGAAGCTTTCGGGTTCTGGGTAACGCTTTGAGCCCATCAGCACCATATGTTCAAGGTAATGGGCCAAGCCAAGTTGGCTGTCAGGATTTTCCAACGAACCAACAGGCAACGCCAACGCAGCCAATGACTTGGGCGCTTTTGCATCGGAAACCAGCAACACGGTCATTCCATTCGTTAACGTGATTGCCTGATACTGACGTGGGTCACGTTCGCTTTTGTTGATTTTTTCCGCCAACGGTTGCCATCCTTGCGAAGCGAAGCTTAACGGAACCCAAAACATAATTAATAACGCAAACCCGGTCATGCGGGCCAGCCATCTACGCATATCCAAAATAAACCCCTTTTTCTTTTACTGTCAGGTTAATACCTGAAGTCTAGGCTGGGCCCCTTAATTACCGTATTGATGTCCGTTGGGTTTGGACTACGGAGGGGGACCGCCTAATACTCTGTACATAGCAACGTAGTAGAAGTCATACCCGTAAAATTATATGCTGCGCTTGCTTATCTTACGGTGATAAACACTCAACTCTACGTATCTACGACGTATTTCAAGCTAACCACCTAGCTACAGATTGAAAACAGCGGATAGATATCTGTACGAGATATATGACCGGGGATAGCCGGAATGGTTGAGTATGAAGCAGCTTATTTTTATCATCCCTGAATAAAACAACACTACAAAGAAACGTTACCCAAGGTTATGGCGTGCCAACGGTAACAGATAACGTTCGGTTTCATTTAGAATTTGCTCAAGGTATGTATTATCCATCTGCCGTAAAACGCGCTGTACATAGGGATCGGCTCCCTCCCCCGGTACCCGCTGATCCCCTTGCCAGGTTTGCAACAGTTTGGCACGCGCCTTGGCCTGCACAGCGTCATCCCAATCAATTTGCTGCGTTTCCGTCTGATAACACTGGCTCAACCATGACCAACCGCTTTTATTCAGCAACATCAACGGTTGTGACAAACCGCGACGGTATCCGGCAATCAATTCAGCTAACTGTTCATAAGCTTCTTCAGAAGAAAGCTTGGCATAACGCCATACTGAGTTATTGCGACCATATATGCGGCTTTCTCCCTGCCCCCCTGCACAGCAATACACCACATGTTCCAACCAAAGCGAAATACCGTCTACGGCTGAGAGTATGGCTGGGCGCCAACGCAGCAACCCATCCTGCTGGACCTGATGCAACCAGCCGGTAATGTGCATATCTGCGACATGAATATCCAGCTCCAAACTACCATTCTCCTGGCGTTGCTCGCGCACCAACTCAGCCAGTTCAGCCATTTCTTGCTGTTGTTTTTGCCAAAAAATTTCACCAAAAGCACCGTAGGGTAATTCACCGGATGCACGCACCCGCTGATATAATCGCGTAGCATCCTCTCCCTCAATCAACGTATTCAGTAATTGGTTGCTCAACTGATAACGTCTGAGATTATCAAGCGTAAAAGGCTCCTCTTCAGGCAGTTCAGTTTCCTCTAGAATAAAGTTAACCCCGAGACGAAGCTGAAAAAAAGCACGGATCGGATGACGATAAAAACGCAACAATTCATCTAGAGAAACCTCTGTTTTCTCTTCTACGGCTAACGGTTGATTAAATGAAAGATGAACGGCTCCGCGACCATCTGCGGCAGGTAACCATTCCGCAGCATAGCTCTGTTCCTCTGTTGCTGGCAGGAAGTTTTCAGCTGCAAACGGCATACGGGCATGCTGATTAAGCAAGTGCTCACCTACCCTTCGTGCACTGCTATCTGCATCAAGTTCTTCATCACCAGGCAAACAATAACTCTGCTCTAGGTATTCCAGCAATTCAGTGACCAGCACTGAGGGATAACGCTCACTGTTATCCTGAATAGAACGACCGATAAAACTGATATACAGCCGCTGTTGGGCAGAAAGAATAGCTTCCAGAAACAGGTAGCGGTCATCATCGCGACGACTACGATCGCCCCGTTTAATCTGCTGGGCCATCAGGTCAAAACCAAGCGGTGGCAGAGTTCGTGGATATACTCCGTCGTTCATCCCTAACAAACACACTACCTTGAACGGGATGGAACGCATAGGCATCAGAGTACAGAAGTTGATTTGACCAGCAAGAAAACGCTGGCTGATACGTTGCTGATCGAGCCGAGCTGCCAGTTCATCGCGCAGCAACGTCAATGGCACCGCATTTGGATAACGGGCCTCCAGACCAAAGCTGTTAACTCTCTGCCACAGATCTTCTATCAGTGCTAACGCTTCTTCTGTTTCTCCGTCTGCCTTAAAGAAGGTTTCCAACAATTGACGACACAGCGGCAACCATTCGGTCACAGGACGATCCTGGCTCAATATTTGCCGCCAACGGCTGAGTTGCGCCAACAAATCGGCCAACTGACCAGCCAGTTCGGCTACCAGACCACTCGATTCATCGTAGGGCAATACCCCCTGCCACTCGCCGGCGTTACTGTCCATTGCATACCCGAGTAACATACGAGTAATACCAAATCGCCAGGTGTGCTGGCCTGTTGCTGGCAGATCAAGCTCGCGTACGTTTTCATCATCCAGCCCCCAACGCACCCCTGATTCCCCAGTCCAGCGCCGTAGCAACGTCAATCCTTCCTCCTGAATAGAGAAACGAGCCGCCAGCGCTGGCACATCCAACAATGCCAAAACCTGCTCTGAAGTGAAGCGGCTTTGTGGTAAATCCAGCAAAGAGATAAATGCCTGCAATGCAGGATGTGCCTGACGAGCTTTACGATCAGAAATAGCAAAGGGCAGATAACGCGCAGTTGGCGCATTACCAAAAACAGCCTGGATATAGGGGGTATAACTGTCGATATCGGCGACCATGACAATAATATCGCGTGTTGTCAGTTGTGCGTCTTCAGCCAGCATGGAAAGCAACCGATCATGCAACACTTCAACCTCGCGCTGCGGGCTATGACAAGCATGAAAACTGAGTGAGCGATCAAGAGGATCAAGGCGACGTTTATTGTCACTGCGTTCCAACGTTGCTGGCGTTGTACCGATAACCGCATGATCCTCCAGCTCCAGCATGTCGTGTTGGATAGCATGCAGCAAGTTATCTGCCGGAATATCCACAAATGCATCGACTTCCTGTACCGCTTCCATCTGAGACAGCAGGTACAAATGATCACGCCCTAACTTACCCCATGAAGCCAACAGTGGATTACTCAACTGTTGTTCCCCCTCCGCATCAAACAAAGCGGCAGCCTGCTCCGGTTTGCGGAATAATCCCTGCTCGCGAGCCAGATGATAATGACGACGTTTGCGGCTCTGTAATCGTGCCAGAAAAGCATAGTCCTGAATGTCTCCCCAGTAGTAACGGCAAGGGTTGGTGAACATCAGATGAATATCAATATGCTTGCCAAGTGCCTGTAAGGCATCCAAATAGACAGGCGGCAAAGCGGAAATTCCGCAGATAAATACCCGTGTAGGTAAACCGGAGGGGCATTGAGTGGTACTTCCCAGCGTGTTGATAAAATGCTGATATAAATTGGCCCGGTGCCATTCCGGTTGACCAAGCTCATGGGTATACGCTACTAATCGTTGCCATAAAGGAGCCTGCCAAACCTGGGCCTCCGCCAATCCCTCAAGCTGTTCCCCTCGTTGCCAGCTTTCAAGCCACTGTGGACGGTAAACGAGGTATTGGTCAAAAAGATCAGCAACCCGTCCAGCAAGCTGGTGGATCTTACGCTTGTCACCATCATCACGCAGGTAATGCTGCAAAGGAGCAAACTCAGGCTGTACCAGCATCTCTGGCAACAACCACATCAACTTCCAGGTCATAGCGTCTTTGCTGAAGGCACTTTCTTTAGGTATCCCCGGTAATACCCTGGTAAACATCTCCCAGATAAATGTCGCTGGCAATGGGAACAGGATATTGGCGGCAATACCAAATTGATCGGCCAGTTGCATCTGTAGCCATTGCGCCATACCAGGGCTCTGTACCAGCACGACCTCTTGCTGGAATGGATCGGCCAAGGGCTCTCTGGCTATTAACGCACTCGTCAGCGTTTTTAACAAATCCAACTGATTGGAATGGTAAACCGTAAACATGAGGCTCCTTTAAACCGAAAAAGTGCACGTTACCGACTACAATACCATCGGCTGAGTTCAGCCCGTTGCTGCAGCGGCGTTTCTATTATTACGGCGTACCGAAGGCAAGACTGTAGGGCCATCAGGGTATCAACTTCGCTGCGCCAACCTAGCGGCAATGCCGAGCTATCGCCTGGCTTTTGTAAATTGGCATCAAGCATTTCCAACTGCAGGTGCGCCAGAGACCATGCCTGCTGATATTGCCATTGCCGTTGGAAAGACTGCAATAAAACCTGATGATAGTGCAACAGCCCCAGCAATGACACAGCGAACAACAGTGCAGCGATCAATACTTCCAGTAAACTAAAACCTTGTTGATGGCATCGCTTAGCCTGGTTATTCGACACAATCGCTTTCTCTCTTTGCCGGACAAAAATCTAACCAACCCCCTTTCTGAGCTTTCAGATTAATACCGCCTTCACCACCAAATTCTGTAGCCAGTTGATATAACCACAGTGGCTCTGCACCAGGGATTTGCCCGGCACCACGCACCATCACAACACCACCAAGTCCCAAACGCTTGACACAAGCGAGTAGAGCTTCATCCTGCCACTCTTGGCAGTGCCAGTGGCGAGTTTGCAAAGAAGTACGAGGCCACGACTGTGCCAGCCCCCAGCTCAATGCTGAAGCCGCCTGATTGTAAGCACGCAGATAACGTTGCTGATCGGCTGCCAGTAGTAATGCGCTGTCTAATTGCCGATGCTGGGCAGTAAGCATCATCAACCCCACAACCAGCAGCATCATAACGACAACCAATGTACTTCCGCCCTGTTGTTTTCGCCTGTTTATGGCGTTTCGATACTCACCGCCCATTCCAGACTCCGCTGTATATTCTGTTGTACCGTTGAACGCCCGCTTAAACGGAACGTCACCAGAGATTTTCCATTGCTTTGTGGCTGATGGCTGACAGAAAAAGACTCAATTCTCACTTCTTCCTGGTCGAGTAGTCGTTCCCAGCCGGTACCACGGCAGTGAGTGACGCCACGCTGCCCCTCTAAGGCTCCTGCGCGCAAACGGTAGCCAAAATATTCTGCTTCACCAGCCATTTCCCAACGCCCGTTCAGATTAAGGTCATAAGCAACGATCACGCAGCTATCGGAGGATTCACCCACAGCACCCGCGATCAGCATGGCTGTTCCCTGGCATTGACCAGCACAAAAACCGGCACGGTGCAGATCCTTTTCAATAGCGAATGCCAACTGGCGCAGAACCAACTCCAAGCGGTAATAGCGGCCCATATCCACGGTTTGCTGACGTAAAATAGGCATGAACTTTGCCGCTGCCAGCGCAATCAGACTGCCAAAAGTCATCGCCAGCAGTACTTCGGGTAGAGTAAAACCTCGTTCCAGGCGGTTTCTCTCTATTCCATCTGAGCGACAAGAGCGTTGATTTAAGCACATAACGTCATACCGCCTAAGGTTGGCATAAGGCAATACTCCTAATCACTGTCCCTTGGCTACACAATCGTAAACGGCCCTTCGCGGACAGCACTAAACGTATCTGACCCGCCTGATTTCCCAGCAGAATACTCCCTGCCTGAGCATTGTTACGCACGCCATAGAATCCCATCTCTTTTTGAGTGTAATCACGCAACGCCACATCATGATACTCAGGCTTAAACACCCAGTTTTCCTGAACGCTACAGGATGTGATTGGAACACCACTTCCTACGCACCAGTCTTTTCCTGGCCGAAACCACAGCAAGGCATTGCGATTGCGCCAGTTGGCATCTGCCTGTAGGCGCGTCAGGAATGCCAGCAATTGCTGCGCCGTTTGCTCTAACCGCAGTGCCTGCTGGTATTGATGCCATTGGCCAACCCCCCAGGACGTCAACATGCAGGCCAGCAGGATCACAACCAATAACTCGATCAGCGTCAGACCTTGCTGGCAATCGGGGTTATCTCGATGCTTGTTCATCGGATGAGTGTAATTCGCTGAACAAGATGGTGTGAGTCGCTTTTATTAAGATTGGAAAATAGCGAGCAAAAACTTATCCCACAGAGTAATCCAGCAAGATAAATTGCGAGCGGCAGCGCATTGTTGGCACTAACGAGGAAGGAGCAAAGAACCAAAAACCCAGCGGACGCTGAGTCTTAACTTACCTAGGCGGTGCCCCTTTAACTGTACGCGAGCACCGCTGGCGAGTTTTTGGGTCGACGACGGTACTGCGGTCAGAGGGACACAGCCCAATACAACAATAAATCAGATTGCTACAGGTGCCTTAATTGGCGGATGTGGATCGTAGCCTTCAATCTCAAAATCTTCAAAACGGTAATCGAACAACGATTCCGGTTTGCGTTTAATCACAAGCGTTGGCAGCGGGCGCGGTTCACGTGTTAATTGCAACTGTGTCTGTTCCATATGATTGCTGTAAAGATGAGTATCTCCACCCGTCCAGACGAAATCACCCACGCCAAGATCACACTGCTGCGCCATCATATGTACCAACAAGGCATAGCTGGCAATATTGAATGGTAAACCAAGGAATACGTCGCACGAGCGTTGATACAGTTGGCATGAAAGCTTGCCCTCAGCCACGTAAAACTGGAAAAAAGCGTGGCACGGTGCCAGCGCCATTTTATCCAACTCCCCTACATTCCAGGCCGATACTATGATCCGACGTGAGTTTGGGTCCTGTTTCAGCTGTTGCAACACAGAGCTTAACTGGTCGATCTGACGACCATCTGCGGCTCCCCATGATCGCCATTGCTTACCGTAAACTGGACCCAGATCGCCATTTTCATTGGCCCATTCATCCCAGATAGTGACGTTATTTTCACGCAGGTAGGCCACATTAGTATCGCCATTCAGGAACCACAACAGTTCATGAATAATCGAACGAAGATGACATTTTTTAGTGGTTACCAGCGGGAAACCTTCCTGCAAATTGAAACGCATCTGGTGGCCGAAAATCGACAATGTGCCGGTGCCAGTACGGTCGGCTTTTGGGGTTCCCTCGGCGAGCACTTTCTTCATCAAATCCAGATACTGTTTCATTTTTCCTCACGATAACTGTTGCTGTGGACGACGACGGTACGCCCAAAACATCATCATAATACCGGCTATTACCATTGGTACAGACAGGATTTGCCCCATGCTGACAAGGCCTTCAAACAGGCCAAGCTGAGCATCCGGCTGACGGAATGCCTCTACGATAATCCTAAATGCACCGTAGCCAATCAGGAACAGGCCAGATACAGCCCCCGTCGGGCGTGGCTTGCGGATAAACAGATTCAAGATAATAAACAACACGATGCCTTCCAGCACCATTTCATACAGTTGCGAAGGGTGGCGCGGTAGCACACCATATTGATTCAGCAACGGCAGCAGTTTGGGGTCTGCTGCTGCGAGAGCAATATCTTCTGTACGTGAACCAGGGAACAGCATCGCCCAAGGGGTATCAGTAGTCACTCGCCCCCAAAGTTCACCGTTGATAAAATTACCCAAACGCCCGGCGCCCAAACCAAATGGAATGAGGGGAGCCATAAAATCAGAAACCTGGAAGAAAGTGCGCTTAGTACGCTGGGCAAACCACAACATCACGAGGATCACACCGACCAGTCCACCATGGAACGACATACCGCCATCCCAAACCTTGAACAGGTAGAGCGGGTTATCAAGGAACAGCGGCAGGTTGTAGAACAGCACGTAACCGACACGACCACCAACAAATACCCCGAGGAAACCCGCATAAAGCAGATTTTCAACTTCATCTTTGGTCCAACCACTTCCCGGTTGGTTGGCGCGGCGTACCGCAAGCCACATGGCAAACACAAAGCCAACCAGATACATCAAGCCGTACCAGTGTAAAGAGACTGGACCGATAGAAAAAATTACCGGATCAAATTCAGGAAACGCCAGATAGCTACTCATCTATCACCACAACATGTCTGTTATTCTTCCCCATTAGGGGGCGGCAGGTGCCAAACGCTGTGCAAAACCCATAAACGCGAACACCGCATCGAGGTTGCGCATCATAGCATAGGCTTGCCCGCGTCCAAGCTTGCCAACTGGGAAAAGTTCTGTAAAAAGTAGGTCTGATCATCGTCCGCCACGAATCAATCCCCCCATGCCACGGCGTTCCATAAATGCCGCCATTAGATGACGCACCTCCGTGGTCATCTGAGCACTCAGCACCCGTTGAGCAAGAGTTTGCGCGTCAGCAAGCTCTATATGTCTCAATAGGTACTTAATACGCGCTACGCTACGACCATTCATGCTCAGATTACGGTACCCCATCCCTACTAACAGCACTGCTCCCATCGGGTCTCCGGCCAGTTCACCACACACACCAACCTGTAATCCAGCAACTGTACTTTGCACGATAATCAACTTGAGTACTTGTAACATGGCCGGATGCAGGCTGTCGTAAAGCGAAGCTACGCGGGTATTATTGCGATCTACTGCCAGCAGATATTGGGTTAAATCGTTAGTACCCACAGAGATAAAATCGATACGCGTTGCCAAATGCGGGATCAGAAAGATCATCGAAGGCACTTCTAACATGATGCCGACCCTGGGCTTGGGAATTTCATATCCCAGCATCTCCTCGACTTCCCGACCAGCACGATCGATCAGGCGCTTAGCCTCATCAATCTCCTCCAGGCTGGTGATCATTGGCAGCAAGATCCCCAGATTGCCGGTTCCCGCATTGGCACGCAACATGGCACGAACCTGGATCAGAAAAATTTCTGGCTGGTCAAGCGTAATACGAATCCCACGCCAACCGAGACAGGGGTTTTCTTCACTGATCGGCATGTAAGGCAACTGCTTATCTGAACCAATATCCAGCGTACGCAGCGTTACCGGCTTTTGCGGATGAAGCTGCAACATACCCTGATATTGCGCTACCTGCTCCTCTTCAGACGGAAAACCACTTTGCAGCATGAACGGGATCTCTGTGCGGTACAAACCAACCCCGTCAACTCGCCCACCGAGTAACTGCTCATGCTCAGGACTCAACCCAGCATTTAGCATCACTTGGATCCGTTCTCCGGTTTTCAACTGTGCGGGTTGCTCAACATCATCCTCTGCCAGTTTGCTCAGCTCAAGTTCTTCGCTGATCAGGCGTTGATATTCCTGCACCAGAACCGGTTCTGGGTCCACCAGCAATTCGCCACGATAACCGTCGACGATCAGCATCCGCTGAGCCAGCAGAGCGGGCTGAATATCCGCCCCCATAACCGTCGGAACGCCCATTGCACGCACCAGGATCGCGGCATGAGAGTTGGCGGCACCATCCCTTACCACGACGCCAGCCAGACGATCCTGCGGTACTTCAGCCAACAGGGTCGCCGTCAACTCATCGGCGACCAGAATAAAACGCGCAGGCCATTGTGTTGCCCCTTGCGTAGTATCATCAAGATGGAATAACAAGCGTTGACCAAGCGCGCGCAGATCGCTGGCCCGCTCGCGCATATAAGTATCTTTCAAAGAGGCAAACTGGGCTGAAAAAGCTTCAATCACCTGTTTTACTGCCCATTCTGCCACCGAGCCAGCATCTATTTCCGCATAAAGCTCACGCTTGAGGCGTGCATCGTTGAGCAGATGGGAATAGAGATCAAAAATCGCAGCGCTCTCTTTTTGTGAACTGGCAGCAAATCGTTTGCTGAAACGACGGAACTCCGCCCCTGCTTCTTCCAATGCTTGAGTGAGCCGTTCGCGTTCACTGACGGTATCCAACGTAGAAGCTTTGTACACCTGCTCAAGCGAGGGTTGGCTACAATCCTGCCAACCCTGTGCAACCGCGACTCCAGGGGAAGCCGCCAGTGCTCGAATTCGAGTTTGGCGATACTGACCAAAAAGGGCATTCAGCTGAGATAAAGAGAGGATACCGGCCAGTTGCGTAGCCAGGGTAACCATAAAAGACTCTTCGCTCTCATCGAACTGGCGCAGCTCATGTTGCTGTACGACCAATACACCAAGTAGCTGTCTACGGTGGATAATCGGCACGCCAAGGAAGGCGCGGAAACGGTCTTCTTTTACCTGCGGAATATATTTGAAGCTGGGGTGCTTTTGCACGTCAGCCAGGTTGATTGGCTCTGCTCTGCGCCCCACTAAACCGACAACGCCTTCGTCAAAAGCCAGCGCAATAGTTTTACCCCGTGGTTTCTTCAAGCCACGCGTCGCCATTAGGTAGTAACAACGACGATCATTGTCTGCTAGATAAATGGAACAGACTTCTGTGCCCATCGCTAAACAGGTTTCATTGACCAAAAGATCCAAGGCTTCTGAAAGACTAGCTGTAGCGGCCACTTTCTCAACAATTTCTCGCAAACGCGTGAGCATAATCCGTTTAACTTAACCTCTTTTTCGGCGATAAGCGGGTAGCTGCCGCTGTGCTGTCTGCTCATGCATTGGCATAACGGTCGCGGCGAATTCTCTCATTACCCGACGGTAAACGTCACGTTTAAACGATACCACCTGGCGCACTGGATACCAGAAACTCACCCAACGCCAGCCGTCAAACTCTGGCGTGCTGCTGCGTTGCATATTGATATCCGCATCATTACAAGTTAACTGTAATAGAAACCACTTCTGCTTTTGGCCGATACAAACCGGCTTTGTGTCCCAACGCACCAAACGTTTTGGCAATTTATAGCGCAACCAGCTACGAGTTGAAGCAAGAATACGGACATCTTTTTTACTCAACCCGACTTCTTCGAACAGCTCACGGTACATTGCTTGCTCAGGCGTTTCGCCAGGGTTTATTCCTCCCTGGGGAAACTGCCAGGAGTGCTGACCAAAGCGGCGGGCCCATAGGACCTGCCCCTGACGATTACAGATTACGATACCAACATTCGGGCGGTAGCCATCATCATCGATCACCGGACTACCTCGATAAGCATAAATTGTATTGATTACCTGATTGTTTCACACAAGCTAGAGTCGGTAAACCACTGCTTTACAGAGCGCACTCCGAATAACATTGGGATAATTCACAGATAAAGGCAAAGTTATAAACACATGGCGAATTGTTATGGCAGTTTTATTCACTTTTTCTGTGGATAGGTGTGTGAAGAACTCCAGGGATAAGCCTGTAAAACTCGGTGGACGTTAAAAGCACCCGTATTTTTATATTCATAAAAAATCATTAAATACATAAAGATAGATCATTATAATCAGTTGTAAACAAGGGGGGGATATGGCCTATGTACGATTTAGATCTTTTCCTGGTGAAAGATCCATCAACAAGGATTTTATCCACAGCTTCCTCGTCATTGTGACGCATAAAATCAGCAAATTCGTAAAAAAACCCTTACGTCAAGGCTGTAAATCAAACCAGTGATCGGCAAAAAGCTGGGTTATCCCATAAATCTGTGGATAAATAGGGGTAAGATCCTGTTCATTGTCGGTGGCTATAGGTGAACAAGCACCACACGGTTTTTTTTTATACTGCTGATTGCAAAAAAAAGTCATGTAAAATCATGCTACTATTATTATTTCCCCCTGCTTCACATCAATACATTGGGTTGTGGGTATGTGTGGTATGTTTTTTAATCAGAATTCATGGGCTTGATTTATGGCGTTTTTAACCTCGCTCTCCCTCCCGCCAAAAACTGAACAACAGCTGTTTGAACGCGCACAGGCACTGTCCGGCTTTAACCTTGGCGAGTTGGCAGTACGTGCACAGGTTCCCATTCCAAACGATCTAAAACGTGATAAAGGTTGGGTGGGGATGCTGCTGGAGTTGTACCTAGGGGCTATGGCTGGCAGCAAACCTGAACAAGATTTCCCTGAGTTAGGTATTGAGTTGAAAACGATCCCTGTCGATACCACCGGGAAACCACTGGAAACGACCTTCGTTTGTGTGGCACCACTCACCGGTAACTGCGGCGTAACCTGGGAAAGCAGCCATGTGCGCCATAAACTGGCTCGTGTACTCTGGATCCCGGTTGAAGGCGAACGACAAATTCCTTTGTCACAGCGCCGCATAGGTTCACCGCTATTGTGGCAACCCAGTCAACAAGAGGAAGAGTTGCTTCGCTGCGATTGGGAAGAACTGATGGACATGATTGTTCTTGGGCAAGTTGAGCGCATCACCGCACGCCATGGCGAAGTATTACAATTACGGCCCAAAGCTGCTAACAGCCGGGCTTTGACAGAAGCCATCGGAGAGCAAGGACAACCCATTCTTACGCTGCCGCGCGGGTTTTATTTAAAGAAAAACTTCACTGGTGCGTTACTCGCCAGGCACTTTACGATTTGATTCCATCCCAATGACTGCCCTCACTATTTTGCAAGTGAAACAATCGAATTTTTCGCACGTTTAGCAATATGTTTAGACAAGGTTTAACTAGCGCTATCGCATGCTGAATAAAGGCGTATAATCCCGCTTTATTTTTTATTTAGGTGTTACGGCAATGTTCGAATGGATTGTGGACCCGAATGCTTGGTTAGCACTAGCTACGCTAACTATTCTTGAAATTGTATTGGGTATTGATAACATTATTTTTCTCTCTTTGGTGGTCGCAAAACTACCAAAAGCACAACAGAACAAGGCGCGTCGTATCGGCCTAGCTGCAGCAATGCTAATGCGCTTAGGATTGCTCGCATCAATCTCCTGGGTGATCAGCCTGACTAATCCACTCTTTACCGTGATGGAGCACAGCATCTCGGCCCGCGATTTGATTTTGCTGCTGGGTGGTCTGTTCCTGATTTGGAAAGCCAGTAAAGAAATCCATGAAACGATCGAAGGTTCGGCTGAAGAGCAGAGCACGAAAGTTCACAGTTTTTTTGGCGCTATTGTGCAGATCATGCTGCTTGATATTATCTTTAGCCTAGATTCTGTGATTACCGCTGTGGGCCTTTCAGACCATCTGTTCATCATGATGGCTGCAGTGATTATTTCCGTAGGCGTGATGATGTTTTCCGCAAGACCGATTGGCGAGTTTGTCAACCGCCATCCTTCGGTGAAAATGCTGGCATTGGCGTTCCTGATCCTGGTTGGCTTTACACTGATGTTGGAAAGCTTTCAGGTCCATATACCGAAGGGTTACATCTACTTCGCCATGTTCTTCTCAATGGCTGTTGAAGTGCTCAATCTGATGCGCGGCAAGAAAAACCGCACCGCGAACTGATTTTACCTTGGGGCACACCTACAGTGCCCCTGTTTTACTGCGTCCTATTGTGCTTGACATCCTACTCTCACCAAGCATGACTCGATACCCGCCCTTAGTTCAAATTGCAGGTAAGAAGCAAAGCAATAACCAGTCGATCAACCTCCCCTGCATGTTAAAGGGCTACATAGTTGCTTGGGTGTTGGCTACCTTCGCTCACCCTAGTCACACAGTTTATCTATATGCTCCTAGAGCTTCACTCGGTTGCCGCCTACAAGCAACTCGAATTATTTTGGGTATAGATATATTACTTCGCCAGAATACTCACCCACATGGCACCTTTACCCACTGGGTAACGTGCCAATGTTGTCAACTCGCCACTGTTCTGGTCAATCTCACAGACCTCAATATGATCGGATTTCTGACCGGCTGAAATCACGAAACGACCACTATGATCAATATTAAAACCACGTGGTTGTGCTTCTGTGGCGTGATGCCCCATCACTTCAATTTTCCCTCCGTCTGCAGACACGCTGAGAATCGTTAGGGTACTGGAAGCACGTTCGCTGACATAAAGGAAGCGGCCATTCGGCGTAAGATGAATATCTGCAGCCCAGCGAGTGTCGCTATAATCAGCAGGCATCGCATCCAGAGTTTGTACTAGCATATATTTGCCACCGTTTTTACTGATGGCAAAAACATCCACCGTACCATCTAGTTCGTTAACACAGTAAGCAAACTGGCTGTTCGGATGGAATGCCATATGGCGTGGCCCTGCGCCGGTAGCCGTTGATACGGCATCCTGACTGTGTGGCGTCAACTTGCCTTCCAGACTCAGGTTAAACAACCGAATGCGATCTTCTTTTAGACAAGGTACCAACAGCAGTTGATTGGTTGGATCAATATTTGCCGAATGGGGTGCAGTCAGCCCTTCTATTTGCTCAATAGGTGCTACAACCACGCCATCATGACCAATCGGGCTGACGCTCGCACAATTACCGCTGTAAGAAGCCGAGAACAAATAGCGGCCCTGCAAATCGGTTGAAATATGGGTCGGGCTCCCAGGGAGCGGTGCCATACCCGCTTGCTCCAACTGGCCATCAGCTTTAATACGGTAACTGACAATACCGAATACCGGGCGAACCCCGACGTAAAGATGGGTTCGGTCAGGATGGATGACCATAGGTTGCACCTGCCCAGGTACGTCGACCGTTTGTAATAGTGTCAATGCTCCATTGCCGTCTAACTGCCAAACATGGATCTGCTGGCTTTCAGGGCTAGCGACATAAACGATTTGCTTCATTTTCTCTCCTTAACTGAGAAAGAGTAACCGGTTTCAGTTTTGCTGTTTGTGCTAGCTTACCTGACATCTGCGCCATAACAACCCTAGGCTATGCTGTTTTATCAAACGCTCATCAGGTGTACCATCAGATTAATTTCCTTGCTAACCCTTATGAGAATGCTATGAGCTACCGTGTGATTGCCCTCGATTTAGACGGCACCCTGTTGGACAACCAAAAACAAATCTTGCCCCAGTCACTGACCGCACTGGTCAAAGCACGCGCCGCAGGAGTGAAGGTGGTGATAGTCACTGGCCGCCATCACGTTGCTATTCACCCTTTCTATCAAGCGTTGCAGATCGACACTCCTGCCATCTGCTGTAATGGAACCTACCTTTATGATTTCGAACAGAAAAAGGTACTGGCTGCCGACCCGCTGGCAAAAGAGCAAGCCAAGCTGGTGTTACAGATGCTCAAGCAAAACAATATTCACGGTCTTATGTACGTGGATGACGCTATGTTGTACCAGCAAACCAATGGACATGTGACCCGTTCATTAGCTTGGGCAGAAACGTTGCCACTAGCCCAACGCCCAATACTTCAACAAGTGAGCAGCTTGGTTCAAGCAGCGGATGAAGCGCAGTCCATTTGGAAGTTCGCCACTTCGCATGCCGATATTCCAGCGCTACGTGACTTTGCCGAAACGGTTGAGAAAGAATTAGGGCTGGCTTGTGAATGGTCATGGCACGATCAGGTAGACATTGCACAAACGGGTAATAGCAAAGGCAAGCGCTTGCAACAATGGGTCGAATCTCAGGGGTTAAGCATGGATCAAGTGGTCGCGTTTGGCGATAACTATAACGACCTGAGCATGCTCGAAGCCGCTGGGTTAGGGGTTGCTATGGGTAACGCCGATGACGCCGTCAAGGAGCGTGCAGATATGGTGATCGCCGATAACCAGCAGCCGGGTATTGCAGAGGTGATCCACTCCAGGATTCTAAATAGCTACACTTAATGTTGCTTAACTTTAAGCTTCAGGCCGCTATTGTCCTTTAGTGGCGCGCTATCGCCGCTGGCGGTTATTTGGATGTTGAGCAAGGTCCAGTTTTGGAGCTTGCTCCGCGAACAACGCAGCAACGTGCTCACGTTAGAAAAGGAAACCCGTTCCCCTTAACCTTCACGGCTGATAGAGACGCTTTTGACCTGTGCGTAAAGCCACTGACCAGGCTTGATAGCCAGATCGTCGCACGCCCAAAGCGAAATGCGTGCCCAGAGAATGCTTCCCGTTACCGCCAATTTCACGTCAACCTGACCGTCAACGTCTAGACACTCAAGCACTTTGGCTGGCAGAACGTTGCGAATACTGGTGTTAACCGGTGGTTGGAGCACTAAAGAGACATCGGCAGCGTTGATACGAATACGCAGCTTTGTCCCTAATGGAGCGTCTATGCCGCCAACCCACAAGCGCTGATCGCCAAGAGCCAAGGCCGTCATGGCATAGTGCGGATGCTGTGCGATCACACTAACACTCACCACGCTGCTCTGATCCTCACGCTGCAGCCATGGCCGCAACGCACTGCTGGCCCAGACCTCCTCCAGCCCTCCTAACGCCTTTATCTGGCCATTATCTAGGATCATTACCTGATCCGCCAACCGCAGGATCTCATCCAGGCTGTGGCTAACGTAAAGGATCGGGATACTCACGTCTTGTGCCAGCCGTTCCAGATAGGGTAACAGCTCACGTTTACGCGGTAGGTCGAGCGAAGCAAGAGGCTCATCCATCAGCAACAACTCAGGTGCAGTAAGCAACGCCCGACCAATAGCCACGCGCTGTTTTTCACCACCAGAGAGGGTCAATGGCAGACGATTGAGCAACGGCGCGATCCCCAAAAGTTCAACAATGTTATCGAACTGGTTATGCATGCTGCTTGCCATACCATATTGCAGATTACCTCGCACCCGATAATGCGGGAACAGACGCGCGTCCTGAAAAACATAGCCAATATGGCGTTTTTCCGGGGGTAAACACACACCGCTGGAGGTATCTACCAACGTGCGGCCATTGAGTACGATCCGCCCCTGATGCAGACGCGTCAGGCCACTGATGGCATTGATCAACGAGGTTTTACCCGCACCGGAAAGCCCAAATAGTGCAGTGATGCCCTGTGCAGGCAGATTAGCCTGCACATTCAGACTGAGCTCGCCAAGCTGCTGGGAAAAATCCAGTTCTAACATTTACAGGCCCATACGTTTGCGGCCCCAGCGAGCCAACCATTCGGAAACCATCAACGCCGCTAGCGAAAGAAGGATGGCAATCACGCATAAACGTGCCGCCGCCGTTTCAGCCCCCGGAGTTTCAATCAAGGTATACATTGCCAGAGGAATGGTTCGAGTTTCACCGGGAATATTGGAAACAAAGGTAATAGTCGCGCCAAACTCCCCTAAAGAACGGGCAAATGCTAATACGGTGCCAACAATAATACCGGGGAGTGAAAGCGGTAAAGTGATAGTGAAAAACACTCGCCACGGATGCGCACCCAAGGTGCGAGCTGCCTGTTCCAAGCGAATATCTATCGCTTCAAGGGCTAAACGGATAGCTCGCACCATCAGCGGAAATGCCACTACGGCGGAGGCAAGCGCTGCACCACGCCAACTGAAACTAAAGCTGAATCCAAACCACGCATACAACCCTTCGCCGATAAAACCTCGGCGCCCCATAGCAATCAGTAGTAAATAACCGATCACTACCGGTGGCAGTACCAACGGCAGATGAATAATACTATCCAACAGTGATTTGCCAGGAAAATGGCAGCGCACCAAGATCCAAGCCATCAAGATCCCCAGAGGTAAACTGCAGATCACTGCCAGGCTGGAAACTCTCAGGCTAAGCTCAATCGCTTGCCATTCATACTCACTCAATATCATTTATGCGGAGCGAATCCATAACGTTCGAAAATAGCCGCCGCTTCTTTACTTTTCAGATAGCTATAGAAAGCAGTGACAGCAGGTGTGTGGTGATCTTTAACTATCGCCATTGGATATTCGACTGGCTTATGGCTCTCTTCAGGGAATATGCCTACAACGTTCACTTTATCACTGGCGATAGCATCAGAGCCGTAAACGATTCCTAAAGGAGCCTCTTCACGTTCAACCAGCGCCATGGCACTGCGCACGTTGTTGGCACGCGCTAACTGTGATTCCAGCGCCGTCCAGGCACCTAGGTGCTGTAGCGCTTCCTTGGCATAGAGCCCCGCAGGAACATGATCCGGGTCTCCAACCGCCAGACGACCGCCATTGAGCAATCTGACCCAATCCGTTTTTTTGTTAACGTCGATTTTGTCTTGATGAACGGATTTGGCTGCGATCAGTACCAGCTTGTTACCCAATAGGGTATAGCGCGTGTCTTTCACCATCTGTTGCTTATCGATGACGTAATCCATCCATTGCTGATCGGCAGAGATAAACAGATCGGCCGGAGCACCCTGCTCAATCTGCCGTGCCAGAGTTGAAGAGGATGCAAAAGAAGAAACGACCTGTACATCATGATCTTTCTGATATTCAGTGGCGATCTCCTGCAACGCATTAGTCAGTGAGGCGGCGGCAAAAACAGTTATCTTCTCTGCCGCAGACGCCTGTGCCATCAGCCCTGAAGCCAGCGCGACGCCAACACCCCACTTGAACCATTGCTTTTTCATTATTTTCTCCGCACGTTAGCCAATACTATCGATCGTTATATATTTTATAATATAACGCAATGTGAAAGCTTGTCATGCAATTTATAACCACATTGCTTATTGAACTGAGCCAAGGTGGCAATATTTGCCCCGCTTTTATCACTCGTTACACTGTTGACAAAAATCCTGGCGAGAAAACGTAGGGTACAAGTCAGGTACCAACAAGCGAACTGTGTGCTGGTATAAATGGAATGATCGTGCGGACATTTGAACGCTTTTTATCAGAAACATGACAGGTAACACCATAAAACAGAATGTTACCCGACGTGCGCTTAACGCGACAAAGCCCCAAACGCTATCGACGGAGCTTTGAGATTGAGGGAATTATCTACGCTTTTCTTTTGGATGGCCAATTTTGGAGAACACGTTAAACACTTCCCCCAAGCCATAAATCAAGCCTAAGATGATAGCCATCACAACGGGTACCATCACTACGGCAAACACCAGACTTTTCAATAATTCCAACATGGAACCTCTCTTTTACGGCCTATTTAAACGACTACATTAAGTTTACTCTAAACCAAAATGCAGGCAAAAACGTGTTTATTTTAAGGACAGTGTGAAATTTGTAACCTGCTAAACGTGCTCATTTGGTGCTTTTGGCGAAATCAGCGACAATAACGGGTTTTATCACCATGAGTTTCAAACTGCGGCTTGAAAAACGAACGGCGTACTACTAATCGGGGTTAATTATGCAGGCAGAGATCCTTCTTACCTTAAAACTTCAGCAGAAGCTATTCGCTGACCCGCGCCGTATTTCGCTGCTTAAACAGATTGTGCATACCGGCTCAATCAGTCAGGGAGCTAAACTGGCGGGGATCAGCTATAAAAGCGCCTGGGATGCCATCAATGAGATGAACCTGCTGGCTGACCAGACAGTGGTGGAACGAGCGACGGGGGGTAAAGGGGGGGGAGGCGCACAGGTTACCCACTACGGGCTGCGACTGATCCAGCTTTATGACTTAATGGGCCAAATCCAGCAAAAGGCCTTCGACATATTGCAGCAGGATAATTTACCGCTCGACAGCCTGCTTGCGGCAATTGCCCGTTTCTCACTGCAAACCAGCGCACGCAACCAGTTCTTCGGCACCGTTATTGAACGCGACCATCAACGAGTACAGCAGCATATCAGCCTATTACTGGCCGATGGTCAAACCCGTATTAACGCCGCCGTCACTCAGCAAAGTGCCGAACGGTTGCGGCTGACGCCAGGGAGAGAGGTTTTAGCACTCATAAAAGCACCTTGGGTGAAACTGACTACCACCTCAATGATGACCGGCTTGGTGGATAATGTGTTGGAGGGCAGCGTGGCCAGCATTCAGCCAGGCATTGAACACAGCGAGGTTCTGGTCACAATAAGCAGTGGAGAAACGCTGTGCTCCACACTCAGAAACCAGGAACTTGCACAGTTAAAACTGTGTCCTGGCTGTGAAGTACAGGCTTTTTTCAATGCCGACCGGGTGATTATCGCTACATTGTGTTAAACGCAATGTCACGTTGCAGTATTACCGATTGACATCTTTTTTTGATACGCCTATTTCTCTAGGCTATGCACGGTGGCTTTTCTACGATGCATATTGAGGGTGGCCTAAACAAATCATAACTGAACAGGGAATAAATGATGTCGTCGTTGCAAATTTCGCAAGGTTCATTTCGTTTAAGTGACACACGTACACTAACGCTAGACCACTTGCACATTCAGTCAGGAGAGAGCTGGGCTTTCGTCGGAGCTAACGGCAGCGGTAAATCTGCTCTGGCTCGAGCTTTGGCCAATGAGTTAACTTTACTGAAAGGTGAACGCCACAATCACTTCAGCAACACCGTTCGGATTTCGTTCGAGCAGTTGCAAAAACTGGTCAGTGATGAATGGCAACGTAACAACACTGACATGCTCAGCCCTGATGAAGAAGATACTGGCCGTACTGCGGCAGACATCATCCAGGAGGAAATTAATGATCCCGCCCGTTGCGCACAGCTTGCCGCCCTGTTTGGTATCTTCCCGTTACTTTCACGCCGTTTTAAATATCTTTCTACCGGTGAAACGCGCAAAACTCTGCTTTGCCGTGCACTGATGCCTCAACCCGATCTGTTGATCCTCGATGAACCATTCGATGGATTGGACGTGAACTCACGTGCTCAACTGGCCACAATGCTCGCGGAACTTTCACAGCAAGGTTATACGCTGGTAATGGTGCTCAACCGCTTTGATGAAATACCGGGGTTTGTCCAACAGGTTGGCGTACTGGCGGATTGTATCCTTACCCACCAAGGGCCAAAAGAGCAAGTCATGGCCGATGCACTCGTCGCTCAATTAGCACACAGTGAAAGCCTGGTCGGGCTGACGCTACCCGAAACCGAAGACCCGGCGCAAATCACTCAGCTTCCCCCCCAACAACCCTTGATCGTTTTGCGGGATTGCGTAGTGAGCTATGACGATCGTCCGATACTGCACCCGCTTACCTGGCAGGTTAATCCCGGCGAACACTGGCAAATAGTCGGCCCAAACGGTGCGGGTAAATCCACGCTTCTCAGCCTGATCACCGGCGATCACCCACAGGGGTACAGTAATGACCTGACGCTATTTGGCCGCCGACGCGGAAGCGGTGAAACAATTTGGGACATCAAACGCCATATCGGCTACGTCAGTAGCAGTTTACATCTGGACTACCGTGTCAAAAGCAGCATTCGTAACGTTATCCTTTCTGGCTTTTTTGATTCGATTGGTATTTATCAGGCTGTTTCAGAACGCCAACAACAGTTAGCAACACAATGGTTGACATTGCTCGGTTTGAATACGCAGGGAGAAACCCCCTTCCACAGCCTTTCCTGGGGCCAACAGCGGCTAGCCCTAATCGCCAGAGCGCTGGTCAAGCACCCTGCGCTATTAATTCTCGATGAGCCTTTACAAGGTTTGGATCCGCTTAATCGCCAACTGGTGCGGCGCTTCGTTGATATCTTAATTCGACAAGGCGCAACTCAGCTGCTTTTTGTTTCTCATCATGCAGAAGATGCCCCGCAGTGTATTACTCACCGCCTGACTTTCGTACCGGAAGATGATGGTTATCGCTATCAGCAGGAGAAATTAGGCTGTATCTCTTAATTGCCTATGAGCCTATGGGTGGAGTCAACGTGCAATTTTGCAGGCTAAATGCCCTCTGTTGGAAACATCATTATTCAACCGAGGACATATCCAGCAACACTTCCCCGCAGCACATCACATTTGGTCTTTTATCATTAAAGCATGCAGGGTTGTTTTCTGGGGTAAGGTATGACTGCAGCACTGATCCTTATTGACTTGATTGAAGACCTGGCAGGCCCTAAAGGGAGAGCCAATTACTGCCGTGAACAGATAGTCAAGCGGGGCGTGGTAGCGCGCATCAATACCGCTACTGCCTACGCTCGAGTACGCAAAATTCCAGTGATTTGGGTTCGTACAGGTTTTGCCGATGATTACCACGATATTCCAGCACACTCACCGTTATTCACTCACCTTAAACAAATCGGTGCGCTCCGTTTAAGTAACGGGGGTTGTCGTTGGCTGGAGGGATTAGAGATGAAAACGGAGGATCTGCAATTCGAAAAAAAGGCAGTTTGCGCTTTTGCGGGTAACAATTTGTTAGTATGGTTACAACAAAACCGCTGCCATCATCTGTTGCTGTGTGGCGTCAGTACATCGTTTGCCATAGAAGGTACGGTGCGGCAGGCGCACGATGTTGGATTTAAAGTGACGGTGTTACAGGACCTGTGCGCTGCTCAAACCGAAGAGATCCATCAACAAAGCCTGGACACGTTGCAGAACCTAGGGGAAATTATCCACTCACGAAGCTGGATGAAAGACTAGTTAGATTGTGTTTCACAAGTGAACGGCAGCATCATTGATGATAGGAAGATTTTTAAGCAACTGGCCCGATCTTATATTTGTCTTTGCGTATGCTAATATTTCACTCAGACTGTGCCTCTGAATTTCAAATGAGCACTGCTGGCGGTCAATTACTCGCTTTACGAATCTTTAACACTTCAGATTTTCGGTACTAAGAACCTATTCCAACGAATGCTGTTGGCACAGTCAGTTTGACACAGGCAATACGCGGAACTCACAAAGTAAACGCCTATTGCCAAGACCAAAATGACCAGTGAAATAGCCCTATTGACGGGCCAAGTAACCTAGCCAACACTGAAGTAGTTTGAATGGCAATGGGTATAAGTATCGTGTGTCTATTTTAAGGGATAACCATTATGTGGGGCGTACTTTCGGCTTCCTTGTTTTTTTTGCCATTTAATCGGCTTATTGCTTCGGTCATATTAGTCGCCGCCGTTGGAATGGGTGTTTACCATCAAGTACTGACTCCTCTCAGTTTAGCTTGCCTGGCAATCATCGCTATTAGCATTTGGCTCCGCCACCAATATAGCCATCAACGCATTATCAGGTTGCTGGTAGAGATATTTTTAGTTGCCTGTTCAATCGCCCTGTTTTATCACCTGATACCTGGATTTAATAATCCCTTAATGGTTAATCAAGATAAGTTAGGGCCACTGAGTTCTCCTTATTCTTTGTATTACAACTTCGATAAAGCACTGGTGCCATTCCTATTGTTTATCTGCCTACCAACGCTGTTCAATGCAGGCAAACGTGATAGAAAAGTCGGTGTCCGCGCATGGGTAACTCTGGCACTGAGTGTACCAGCCTTGTTGTTATTGGCAGTGCTATTGGGGGGGCTAAAAATTGAACTGCACATGCCCCACTGGATGCTGGCATTCATGATGGCCAATTTATTTTTTGTCTCTATGGCCGAAGAGGCTCTGTTTCGAGGATATTTACAGCAACGTCTCCATCAGTGGTTGGGAGCTTATCCGGCACTGATTATTACGGCCTTGCTGTTTGGAGCAGCCCATCTTGCTGGTGGCATACTGATGGTGGCATTTGCTGCATTAGCCGGATTGATTTATGGTCTGGCCTGGATGTGGAGCAGACGCCTCTGGGTACCGATTTGTTTTCATTTTGGCCTGAATCTGATCCACCTACTGTTTTTTACCTACCCGCTTTATCAACATCCATAATGCTTATGGCCGGCGTATTATTATGCCGGTCAGAACTTTGAAAGCGTTACCAATAATCTTCCCTGCAGATGCTTCCAATCCACTGTATCAATTAGTGTAAACGATTCCATTTTTCGCACTAGATCACCTTTTCATAACCACTGCCATGCTATCTTTATCACAAATATTTTCTTTAACATGCCGAGCCTGAGGCTGCCATGAAAAAAGTGAAAACGATTACAATTAACCAAGCAGGTAGATGGATGAAGGAAGCATAATGCCTAATTTTAACTCTATAGATCACCCACACCGCCGTTTTAACCCGCTCAGTGGTCAATGGGTACTCGTATCACCTCATCGCGCCAAGCGTCCTTGGCAAGGACAGCAAGAATTACCCGCGCAAGAGGTTTTTCCTGCACACGATCCCGACTGCTTCCTTTGCCCAGGTAACGCACGCGTAACCGGAGATAACAATCCTGATTATCTAGGTACCTACGTTTTTACCAACGATTTTGCGGCTCTGATGCAAGATACCCCGCAGGCACCAGAAAGTGATGACCCACTGATGCGTTGCCAAAGCGCACGCGGTACCAGCCGAGTAATCTGTTTTTCCCCTGATCACAGCAAAACGCTACCGCAACTTTCGCTCTCCGAATTGGAGCAGGTCGTCGCCACCTGGCAGGAGCAGACGGTCGAGCTGGGTCGCCATTACCCTTGGGTACAACTCTTTGAAAATAAAGGTGCTGCAATGGGGTGTTCCAATCCCCACCCGCATGGTCAAGTATGGGCTAACAGCTTTTTACCTAATGAAGCCGAACGGGAAGATCGCCTACAGCGGGACTATTTTAATCAGCATAACTCTGCAATGCTGTTCGACTATGCACTGCGGGAGCTGGCAGATGGCAACAGGACAGTGCTGGAAACCGAGCACTGGCTAGTCGTAGTCCCGTATTGGGCAGCCTGGCCATTTGAAACCCTGTTACTGCCGAAAATAGCTGTACAGCGTATTACAGAACTCACACAGGCACAAAGCAGCGACCTGGCCCTCGCACTAAAGAGGCTCACCAGCCGGTATGACAATCTGTTTAAATGCTCTTTCCCCTATTCGATGGGCTGGCACGGGGCACCGTTCAATAATGCAGATAATCGCCACTGGCAGTTACACGCCCATTTCTACCCACCGTTACTGCGTTCAGCTACGGTGCGCAAATTTATGGTGGGCTACGAAATGCTGGCAGAAACACAGAGGGATCTCACAGCAGAACAGGCAGCTGAGCGTCTGAGAGCGGTCAGCGACATCCATTATCGTGAAGCCGGAGTGAAATAATGAGTTTGAAAGCACATACCCGAACTATCTTTACCGATCATTTTGGCTACGCGCCTGCCCTCACCGTGCAAGCTCCAGGTAGGGTCAACCTGATTGGTGAACATACCGATTACAACGATGGTTTTGTCTTACCCTGTGCGATCGATTTTCAGACTGTCATCAGTTGCGCCCCTCGTAACGATCGGCAGATCCGTGTTCTAGCAGCAGATTATGAGAAGCAACAGGACTTTTTTTCTTTGGATGCCCCTATCGTCAACCATCCCACTCAGCGCTGGGCTGATTACGTGCGTGGCGTAGTGAAATACCTACAGGCGCGCGACAATAACTTTGGCGGAGCAGATTTAGTGATCACCGGTAACATACCACAGGGAGCAGGGCTAAGTTCTTCTGCTTCCCTGGAAGTCGCTGTCGGACAGGCATTACAGGCACTCTATCAGCTACCGTTAGACGGCGTCGCACTCGCGCTGAATGGTCAGGAAGCGGAAAACCAGTTTGTTGGCTGTAATTGCGGAATTATGGATCAGTTGATTTCAGCATTGGGCAAAAAGGATCACGCCTTGCTGATCGACTGCCTAACGCTGAGGACCCGCGCAGTGCCGATGCCCGAAGATGCGGCGGTGGTGATCATACATTCTAATGTGAAACGTGGTTTGGTAGACAGTGAGTACAATACCCGCCGCCAACAATGTGAGGACGCTGCACGCTTCTTTGGTGTCAAGTCATTACGTGACGTTAGTCTAAAGCTATTCTTGCAGAATCAACATGAACTCGACCCCATTATAGCCAAACGAGCACGCCATGTGATTACCGAAAACGAACGTACCCTGGCTGCTGCCGATGCGTTGGCCGCTGGTGACCTAAAATTAATGGGGGAACTTATGGCCGAATCGCACGCCTCAATGCGTGACGATTTTGAGATCACCGTCTCCCCTATCGATAAGCTGGTTGAGATTGTTAAAAGTGTTGTTGGCGATCGGGGAGGTGTGCGCATGACCGGTGGAGGCTTTGGCGGTTGCATCGTTGCACTGATGCCTCTCAATTTGGTTGAGCCTGTTCGGGTAGCCGTAGCCCAACAGTACCCTTTGAAAACCAATGGACTGAAAGAAACTTTCTACCTGTGCAAAGCATCTCAGGGGTCGGGCCTATGTTAACGGACACAACTACACTTGCCCCTGACGGCCAGCCCTTGATTCTTACTACACTATGTAACACCAAGGGAATGACTATCACATTAATGGATTGGGGGGCTACCTGGCTTTCCGCCAAATTGCCGTTGAGATCGGGCGAAAAACGTGAATTGCTGCTTGGTTGTAGCACCGCTGCGGATTACTTACGTCAAGGGGCTTACCTAGGAGCTACCGTCGGGCGTTACGCCAACCGAATTGCACATGCCAGTCTACTGGTAGACGGTAAACATCATCCGCTAGTACCCAATCAAGGATTACATCAGCTACACGGTGGGCCAGGCGGATTCCATGCTCGGCGCTGGAAGATTGTGACCCATGATGAGCGGAAGGTAGTGTATCAGCTGCATTCGCCTGATGGCGATCAAGGTTTTCCGGGTAACCTTGATGTGACAGCGACATACTTGCTAACCCCAGATAACCGACTGGAAATAAGCTACCAGGCTCAAACCGATCGCGCCTGCCCGGTTAATCTGACCAATCATGCTTACTTTAACCTGAATGGTACGGGGCATGACGCAATGCAACAGCGGTTGCAGCTGTTTGCAGACTATTATCTGCCGGTAGACAGTGAAGGTATTCCCTGCGCCGCTCTGACGACCGTTGCGGATAGCGGTATGGATTTCCGTCAACCGAAACCCCTGTACCTAGATTTATTACGTGACGCCGATCAACAGTGCGTTAATGGTTATGACCATGCTTATCTGTTGCATTCAGCCTGTAACGAATTGACGACCCCGGCAGCCTATCTGTGGTCTGCTGATGGCCACATTGAACTAACGGTTTTTACCACAGCCCCAGCCCTACAATTTTATAGCGGCAATTATCTTAAGGGGACCCCTTCGCGTAACGGTGGTACCTACGACAATTACGCGGGAGTAGCGCTTGAAAGTGAATTTCTGCCCGATAGCCCGCACCATCCCGAATGGCCTCAGCCAGACTGTTGGCTGCAACCCGGCCAACATTACCGAAGCGCAACGCATTATCAATTCAGAGAAACCCTTTGATTCTCTGAATTGTCGCTCTTTTGCTGTACGGAAAGGAGACGGGTGGATATAAATGATTACTGTTTTACAAACGGTTATCACTGTAAACACCCTTCCCTTATTCCAAACCCCGCACTAAAATCAGCCTAGTGTGATAAGCACAACATGCTGTGCAATGTCATAATTTTCGGCCATTCGGGCCGAACAATAGCTGAAGGAACACCTATGCGTCTGATTACCGCACTTCCATTACTGGTAGGTTTCATACTTAGCACCAATCTTATGGCCGCAGAAAACACGGCAAAAACCCCCTCTCCGGCTCAAGCCGCACAACAGAAGCGAATGACCGATTGTAATAAACAGGCCTCCAGCCAATCATTAAAAGGCGCTGACCGCAGCACATTCATGAGTGCCTGCCTGAAGGCGGAAAGCCATCAACCAGAAAAAAACCTGACTCCACAGCAGCAGAAAATGAAAAACTGTAACGCTGATGCCGCTAAACAGAGCCTGAAAGGTGACGAACGTAAAACCTTTATGAGTCACTGTTTGAAAAAAACCTCTTGATTCTCCCTGGCGCGATTGTATTAATCTCATTCGCGTCCTTATTCACTGCTCAATCCGATTGAACGATTAACCATCACCTTACAACCGTATTTACCTTGTTACCATAAATTGACTATGGTTAAACACGACACCCAATGTCTGTTTGGCAGGGCATTTTGGTCGGGTTACACTCACGGGTATATCGATTGCCGAGTTACAGGCTGCGGTAATATAATGATTTGCGTTATCATTGAAATATCAGATTATTAAGGAGTTAAGCTATGGCTGTAACTAAGCTGGTTCTGGTGCGTCACGGCGAAAGCCAGTGGAACAACGAAAACCGCTTCACCGGTTGGTATGATGTCGATCTGTCTGACAAAGGCCGTACCGAAGCTAAAGCGGCGGGCAAACTTTTGAAAGATGAAGGTTTCTCTTTTGATTTCGCTTATACTTCCGTACTGAAGCGCGCTATCCATACGCTGTGGAACATTCTGGACGAGCTGGATCAAGCTTGGCTGCCAACAGAAAAATCCTGGAAGTTGAACGAACGCCATTACGGCGCTCTGCAAGGCCTGAACAAAGCAGAAACCGCTGAGAAATACGGTGACGAGCAGGTTAAGCAATGGCGTCGCGGTTTCGCAGTAACGCCTCCAGAACTAACCAAAGAAGATGAACGCTATCCAGGTCACGATCCACGTTATTCTGCACTGACAGAAAAGGAACTGCCACTAACAGAAAGCTTGGCACTCACTATTGATCGTGTGATCCCTTACTGGGACCAAGAAATTTTGCCACGCATAAAAAGCGGCGAACGAGTCATCGTTGCAGCTCACGGCAACTCACTGCGTGCGCTGGTTAAATACTTGGATAATTTGAGCGAAGATGAAATCCTTGAGCTGAATATCCCAACCGGCGTACCATTGGTATATGAGTTCGACGAGAACTTCAAACCCATTAAACGTTACTACCTGGGTAATGCCGATGAAATCGCAGCAAAAGCAGCCGCAGTAGCAAACCAAGGCAAGGCAAAATAATCATACTCAGGAAATAAAACAACTCAAGTTGCTGCACAGCAAACGTTGTACTGAGAGGTGAGCCTCACGGATGAGGCTCAGATGAAGAAGGTGAGTCTATACCATTAATATGGTCTAGTAGAACGAACGATCACCCGCGACGCACCTTCACTGCAGCGGCCAGTTCACGCAGTACGGTTTCAGTATCTTCCCAGCCAATGCAAGCATCGGTAACACTTTTACCGTAAACCAGCGGCTCGCCACTTTCCAGATTCTGATTACCTTCTAGCAGATGGCTTTCGATCATCACACCAATAATAGCATTCTCACCGGCACGGATTTGCTTACAAACGTCCTCGTTTACGTCCATTTGTTTTTTGAACTGTTTACAGCTGTTGGCGTGGCTGAAATCAATCATCAGTTTCGCAGGTAAGCCAGCTTTTGTCAGCCCATCCTTCACTTCTCTCACATGCGCAGCACTGTAGTTCGGTTCTTTGCCACCACGAAGGATAATATGGCAATCACTATTGCCGCTGGTGTTAACAATCGCGGAATGACCCCACTTGGTGACAGACAGGAAACAGTGCGGTGCACTGGCAGCATTGATAGCATCAATCGCAACTTTGATCGTACCGTCAGTACCATTTTTGAAGCCTACAGGGCACGACAGACCGGAGGCAAGTTCACGGTGTACCTGGGACTCAGTGGTACGCGCACCAATCGCCCCCCAGCTCATTAAATCTGCCATATATTGCGGAGTGATCATATCCAGAAATTCGCCCGCTGCAGGTAAGCCACTATCGTTAATATCCAGCAGTAGTTTACGCGCCAAACGTAAACCGTCGTTAATCTGGAAGCTATTATCCATATGAGGATCGTTGATCAAACCTTTCCAGCCAACGGTGGTACGCGGCTTTTCAAAGTAGACGCGCATTACCACTTCCAACTCACTACTTAATTCCTGGCGTAATCTTAACAGACGCGCAGCATACTCTTTTGCTGATTGGGTATCGTGGATGGAACAAGGCCCAACCACAACCAATAAGCGATCGTCATTGCCACTAAGAATTTTGTGTATAGCATTGCGAGTCTGTGAGACCGTCTGTGCAGTCTGTTCCGTAGCAGGAAATTTCTCTAACAAAGCCACTGGAGGCAGAAGCTCCTTGATATCTTTAATACGTAAATCGTCGTTTTGATAATTCATAACTTTTCCATTCGGTATTCAGTAAGTGCAATTCGCAGCAAATAATTTTTACCAATTTAGCCTGTGAAGCTAGTGCTGTAAATCACCTTTAGATTAAGGCGCGGATTACCATCATATCCATCCTATGGAAGGTACTACGGCCCAGTTCTTAACCTATAGCCAATTAGTACTTTTTATTGATTTATCGGCATAGCAAGCCTGGCAGTTACTCTGTTCACCTTATTTCACAGAGGATAATGGCCGGGAGTGGTTACGGGCAGCACTGCGAACCCATAACCAAGAACCGTTAAGCGCAATCAGGGTGAGAATAACGTATTCCAGAGCCATTGCGTACACGCCCTGATAGGCAAAGATAACCACACTAATAACATCAACAACAACCCACAATAACCAGTTTTCAACATATTTACGCGTCATCAGGAGCATAGCGACCATAGACAGGATCATTATTGTTGAATCCCATAGCGGGAAAGCATCAGGTTGTAACTCTGGCATCTGTACGTTAAGACCCACCCCCTGCATCACAACAACCGCAACCTGCGTCAGATAGGCAAATACGCGGTCAATGTTATACGTCATCAACGCAATACCAACTACGCATACCGTGCCCCATAACAATACGTTAGAACGCGATAACCAACGAATTTTCAGTTCTGCCTGGTTATACAGGGTCTGACGGCTCCAAGCATACCAGCCGTATATATTTGCGGCGAAGAAAAACAGTTGCAACAACAGGCTGGCATAAAGCTGAATCTGGAAAAAAATCACGGCAAACAGTGTGACATTAACTAAGCCAAACAGGTAGTTGATGATTTTTTCTTTACTGGCATACCAGATGCATAATAATCCAAACAGTGTCCCAATGGCTTCAATCCACGATAGATCGTATCCCCCTGCCCCCAGCGGAATATGAATCAATATGTTGCCAGTGCTGAAAAAACTCATCTTGCTTTCCTTAACTTTATGTTCCAAACGCCTAAATAGCGCTTAACACGGTTCCACTTTAAATTTCAGACAGGTACAAAAAATGCGGAGCATCGACGTACGGTTAAACGTCCCACACTGACAATTCCTGTCAACTATCCCCGTTCCCTTTCACCTGCAGCTTCAATTTACCAGCAAAATTCAACATGCGATTAAGTGGAACAAGTGCCTTTTCGCGTAATACGCTATCAACAAAAATCTCGTGTTTGATTCCACCTTGTTCCAATCCCTCGGCAATCGCCTTCAAACCATTCATAGCCATCCAAGGACAATGAGCGCAACTGCGGCAAGTGGCTCCTTCACCTGCTGTTGGAGCCTCGAATAATTCTTTGTCTGGGCAGGCCTGCTGCATCTTGTAAAAGATACCTCGGTCTGTAGCGACAATAAGTTGCCGGTTAGGTAGCGTTACTGCAGCCTGAATCAACTGGCTGGTAGAACCGACGGCATCTGCCAGCTCGACAATAGCCTGTGGCGATTCAGGGTGTACCAGTATTGCAGCACTAGGATACAAAGCCTTCATACGTATCAACGCTTGTGTTTTAAATTCGTCGTGAACAATACACGCTCCCTGCCAACACAATACGTCCGCTCCGGTTTGCTTTTGTACATAACGTCCGAGGTGCCGATCAGGAGCCCAAATAATTTTCTCACCCAAACTGTCGAGATGTTCAATTAATTCAACTGCAATACTGGAGGTCACTACCCAATCAGCCCGAGCTTTAACTGCAGCAGAGGTATTAGCATAAACCACTACGGTGCGCTCTGGATGGCTATCGCAAAACGCGGTAAATTCAGCCTCAGGACAGCCAATATCCAGCGAGCATTCGGCTTTCAGTGTCGGCATCAGGATTTGCTTTTCTGGGCTGAGTATTTTGGCTGTTTCTCCCATAAAACGGACACCAGCCACCAACAGAGTCGAGGCAGGGTGCTGGCTGCCAAAACGAGCCATCTCAAGTGAATCGGCTACGCAACCACCGGTTTCCTCAGCCAGAGCCTGGATCTCTGGATCGGTGTAGTAATGGGCCACCATGACGGCATCACGCTGTTTAAGCAGAGTTTTAATTTTCTGCCGATAAAAATACTTCTCTTTTTCATCTAATGGCGTCGGTTTCGGCGGGAACGGGTATATCAATGCATTAGCATCAAACATTTCACTCATCGCTGTCATCTCTGTGCTAGGCTGTTTACCTGTAACTCAGACACATCGCGTCTTTTGCAAACACCTTTGTTTTATATGCTAAACAAAATACAGAAATAAAACTAAAAAGTCGCCGTTATTTTTCTTTTAACAAATAAATTGTTTAATTTATTAAAAATTTAACACTCAGATGATTGTCGAAAAACTTCCAGGATCACTTTCAAAAACAGATGCAGGGGATATTTGTCTCAGTGCTGTCAAAAAAGGCAAAACGATAGAATGGATTTTGCAACTTTCAATCATCGTTTGGTTCAAACCTATAAGGTTATTACCATTCACGATTTTATCACGTGGAAACTCTTTAAGATTGGTGGGTCGTGCAGGATTCGAACCTGCGACCAATTGATTAAAAGTCAACTGCTCTACCGACTGAGCTAACGACCCATTGATGGGATTTACCGAACGACAAACACAGAATTGGCTACTCTATTAACCAGGGTTCTATCACCTTGGCGTTTCCGATTCTTTAAAATTGGTGGGTCGTGCAGGATTCGAACCTGCGACCAATTGATTAAAAGTCAACTGCTCTACCGACTGAGCTAACGACCCGAAGTGGTGGGTGATGACGGGCTCGAACCGCCGACCCCCTCCGTGTAAAGGAGGTGCTCTACCAACTGAGCTAATCACCCACAGTCGTGGGTACTACATAGAAAACTGGTGGGTCGTGCAGGATTCGAACCTGCGACCAATTGATTAAAAGTCAACTGCTCTACCGACTGAGCTAACGACCCAATTTTCTTGTTGCTTTAGCATCTCGCAAGATGTCTTGGCAACGGCGGCATATATTACTAACTTCTCCCGACAGCGCAACCTAAATTTTGGATATACTGGTTCAACTGCTTGTTCTTCACTCGAATGAGCCCAGAACTCGGTCAAATCGACTAACTTCTAGGCTCATTTTATACTTATAAGCTAGCCTCGCGTTTCTTTGCCTGCTTAGCTGCATCACTGTTCGGATAGAGTTTTACTACCTGCAGATAAACGGCTTTAGCTTTATCTAGCTGGCCTTTTTCCTGCATAATCACGCCGACCTTGTACATAGAGTCCGGCGCCTTAGGTGATTTTGGATGATTCTTCACCACTACGGCATAATAGTATGCAGCATCATCCTTTTTGCCTTTGTTGTAGTACATCTGACCAAGCCAATAGTTGGCATTAGGCTGGTAAGTCGAATTCGGATACTGCTTTATAAAGGATTGAAAAGCAGAAATAGCTTGGTCATACTGTTTCTTTTCCAGTGCTAAAGAAACAGCTGCGTTGTAGTCACTGTTCTCATCCCCGGCACTCGCTGGCGCGGTTGTTGCACCTACAGCGCTTTCAGCAGGCACCTTGGCAGAATCACCGGTATTATCCACCGTGGCACCTGTAGCATTCTGTTTACCACCTTGGCTAATACTATCTATCTGTTGATAGATCTGTTTCTGACGTTCAACAACCTGATTCAACTGATATTGATTTTCCTGGATCTGCCCGCGGAGAGTATCAATATCGCGTTGATTGTCGGAGAGTTGCTGCTGGAGTTGGTTTAAAAGCTGCCCCTGAGCATTACTGATACGCTCAAGTGATGTGACACGGTCTTCGACCGAGCCAGAGCCGGCATTACTGATTGGCGCTTGGGCAGTAGCGGCCCATGGGACCGCTACGCCAACCAATAACGACAGACTCAACAGGTGATGTCTGAAGTTACTGTTCATGCAATTCTCTTAGTAAACCAGAACGGCACGACGATTTTTAGCATAAGCGGCTTCGTCATGGCCCAGTACTGCTGGTTTTTCTTTACCGTAAGAAACGATAGAGATCTGATCGGCTGAAACGCCTTTACCTTGCAGATACATTTTAACTGCGTTTGCACGACGTTCGCCCAAAGCAATGTTGTACTCTGGTGTACCGCGCTCATCTGCGTGACCTTCAACGGTCACCTTGTAAGATGGATTGCTGCGCAGGAATGCAGCATGAGCATCCAGCATCTGAGAAAACTCAGAGCTGATGTCATATTTGTCAAAACCGAAGTAAACAATGTTACTCTTCTGCAGTTCTTGCATCTGCAAACGGGCTTGTTCTTCAGAAGAGAGATTGCTGCTGCCATTTTCTATACCAGTGCCAGCGCCAGCGCCCATACCAGATTGATCATTGTTTGCGCTTTTGTTAGAACTACAAGCTGCTACAGCCAGAACTGGCAGTGCCAGCATAAGCCCTTTCAGCACTTTGTTCAGTTGCATTTCTTTGATCCTTTTAGAGTTTGCCATACATATTCACACATGCATCACAGATACGGCGACCAAGCAGGGAATTTGACCTGTCCATTTGTCGCCGGAAGACGCGCTTTGAAACGCCCATCAGTCGATACCAACTGTAACACAGAGCCCATACCTTGCGTGGAGCTATAGATCACCATCGTGCCGTTTGGCGCAATACTAGGCGTTTCGTCTAGGAACGAATCCGTTAATACTTGAACGGCCCCCGATCCAAGATCTTGTTTGGCGATGTGCTGGTTACCATTATTAGAACTGACCATCACCAGAAACTTGCCGTCGAAACTCACATCAGAGTTCTGATTTTGAGACCCTTCCCAAGTGAGACGTTGCGGTGCACCGCCGCCAGCACCGACTTTATAAATCTGCGGGCGTCCTCCCTGGTCAGAAGTATATGCCAGAGACTGGCTGTCCGGGAACCAAGTTGGCTCCGTATTGTTGCTGCGACCATCGGTGATTTGCGTAATCTGGCCTGAGCCTAGATCCATCACATACAGATTAAGGCTACCGGTCTTCGACAATGCAAAAGCAAGGCGGCTTCCATCTGGTGAAAAAGCGGGTGCTCCGTTGTGACGCGGGAATGAAGCAACCTGACGAATAGCACCATCGGCCAGCGTCTGGATCACCAATGCTGAACGACCACTCTCAAAGGTGACATAAGCCAATTTGCTGCCATCTGGAGACCAAGCTGGTGACATCAGTGGTTCAGGTGAACGATGAACAACAAACTCGTTGTAACCATCGTAATCAGAGACGCGCAACTCATACGGGAATTTCCCGCCGTTGGTCTGTACAACATACGCAATACGTGTGCGGAATGCCCCCTTGATGCCTGTCAGCTTTTCAAACACTTCATCACTGGCGGTATGCGCGGAATAACGTAACCACTGTTTAGTGACTTTATACTGGTTTTGTGCCAGAACAGTACCCGGAGAACCTGACGTATCTACCAGTTGGTAGGAAACAAGGTAGCTACCATCAGCACCAGGTTGCACCTGACCAACAACGACAGAATCAATACCCAGTGCAGTCCAAGCTGCTGGCGTTACTTCAGAAGCGGTTGCGGGTTGCTGCGGCATACGTGCAACATCAATTGGGTTGAATTTTCCGCTGTTGCGCAAATCTGCGCCGACAACCTGACCAATGTCTTCAGGAGGGGTGCCTGGCCCCGCCCATTTAAACGGTACCACACCAATCGGGCGAGCTGAGTCGACCCCTTGGGTGATTTCAATGCGAACTTCCGCGTGCAACACTGCGGCCCACAGTACTAAAAAACCTAGCACTACTCGAAATGCCTGCTTCATCTCATCTCCCTTACCCAGGCAGGATGCCTACGATAAATAGCAGAATTTTAACAAATCAACGCCAACAAAACTACCTGCTCCCTGTTGGCGGCGTCGTGTAAACTTTACTCAAACAACTTCTACAACTTACTGAGGATTAAAGTCAATTGGTGCATTCTTAAATGCTTCATACACTTCATTACTTGGTGGTTTAGGTATTTTCGCTTGCCGAGCAGCGGCCAGAGCCGCTTGGCAAAGTGCAGGATCTCCGCCCTCAACTTTCGCATCGATCAAGAAACCATCCGGGCCAAGTTTGATTCTCAATCTGCACGTACGCCCTTTATAGGACGTCCAGTCGTAGAATTTATTTTTCACCGCATTCTGTATCTGGCTACCATAGCTGTCCAAATCAGCACCACTTGCCCCTGCAGTTTTAGCATTACCTTGTCCAGCAGGCTTGCCATCACCTTGGGTTTTGGCTCCACCACCTTTTGGTGCATTTTTACCATCCGCCAAACCACCAAACAAATCATCCACTTCCGCAGACTGTTTGGCTGCTTCAGCGGCGGCCTTTTTCTTCTCTTCAGCAGCTTTCTTGGCAGCAGCGGCTTTCTCTGCTGCGGCGGCTTTCTTTTCAGCCTCAGCAGCAGCTTTTTTCTCGGCAGCTTCCGCGGCTTTTTTAGCCTCTTCAGCTTGTTTCTTAGCTGCAGCGGCTGCGGCTTGTTTCTTGGCTTCAGCTTCGGCCTGTTTCTGTGCCTCAGCCTGCGCTTTGGCTATTTTTTCCGCCTCAGCTTTAGCGCTAGCTAACGCCTGTTCAGCGGCTTTCTGCTGTTCTTTAGCTTTCGCTGCAGCTGCTTCTGCTGCTTTTTGCTGCTCTACAGCCTGCCGCTGCTGTTCTGCCGCTTTCTTTTGCTGCTCCGCCTGCAATTTAGCGTCCTGTGCTGCTTTCTCCTGCACAGCTAAACGTTCTTGCTCAAGTTCTTTTAGACGCTGCTGCTCTGCAGCCTGTTTCTGTCGTAGCTCTTCCGCCTGTTGCTCCGCCTTTTTTTGGCGCTGCTTTTCGGCTCGTTTTGCATCGCTGCTCTGCTGCTGCTGGCGATTATACTGTTCCACCACAGCACCAGGATCGACCATCACTGCACCAACGACGGAACCATCGCCTCCTCCACCTGCGCTCATTTCAGCGTTTTCATGCAGCGATCCCCAAATCAACAGGGCAATCAATATGAAGTGCAGAACTACCGAAACAATAACGGCGCGGTTCAGCTTATCGTTTTGTTCAGTTGCCTTTACCAAAATAGAGTCCCAAAAACTGGTGCTTAAATAGGCTTCAGCATCAGAGATACTGAAGCCGGATTGCCACTCACCTTACTGTCAAATTGGCTGGGTCATCAACCCAACGGAAGCGACACCTGCCTCACGAAGAATATTCAATGCTTTAATAATTTCATCATAAGGAACTTCTTTTGCTCCACCGATCAAAAAGATCGTCTTAGGGTTAGCAGCCAAACGCGATCTGGCTTCGGCGGCAACCTGTTCTGGCGGTAACCACTCCATACGATTGTGATCTACTACCAGTGTGTATTGCCCCACACCTGAAACCTCCAGAATGACTGGGGGATTGTCGCTGCTAGATACCGTTTTTGAATCGGTGGCATCAGGTAAATCAACCTCAACACTTTGCGTAATGATGGGGGCAGTTGCCATAAAAATCAGCAACAACACCAGCAATACGTCCAACAAGGGAACAATGTTGATTTCCGACTTCAGCTCACGACGGTTACGACCACGAACTTTCGCCATGCAACCTCCTACTTATTTGCTATCCCTAGAGAAAGCCTGGCGATGCAGAATAGCGGTAAACTCTTCCATAAAGTTGTCGTAATTCTGCTCAAGCTTGTTAACACGCTGGTTAAGGCGGTTATAGGCCATAACGGCAGGGATTGCGGCAAACAGACCGATCGCTGTTGCGATCAACGCTTCAGCAATACCTGGCGCTACCATCTGCAAAGTAGCCTGCTTAACGGCACCAAGTGCGATAAAGGCGTGCATAATCCCCCACACCGTTCCAAACAGACCAATATACGGGCTGATAGAACCGACGGTTCCAAGGAAAGGAATATGGGTTTCCAATGTTTCCAGTTCACGATTCATAGAGATGCGCATAGCACGTGAAGCACCTTCGATCACCGATTCAGGTGCATTACTGTTAGCACGATGCAGGCGGGCAAACTCTTTGAAACCGGCATGGAAAATCTGTTCAGAACCCGTCAGGCTATCTCGACGCGCCTGACTTTCTTGATATAGACGCGAAAGCTCGATACCCGACCAGAATTTGTCTTCAAAAACCTCTGCGTCGCGCGTTGCCGCATTCAGGATGCGAGTACGCTGAATGATAATCGCCCAGGACGCCACTGAGAAACATATCAGAATCAACATGATAAGCTTAACCAGCAGGCTCGCCTTCAAGAATAAATCTAGGATGTTCATGTCAGTCACTGCTTAAACTCCGCGACAATAGACTTAGGAAGCGCTATCGGCTTCATTTGGTGTGGATCAATGCATGCAATCAATACATCGGCCTGACTCAAAAGAGTACCGTCAGAATTAACAATGCGTTGAGCAAACGTAAGAGATGCCCCACGTATTGAGGTGATTTCGCTCTGCACTTCCAGCATATCGTCAAGGCGAGCCGGAAGCAGATAATCCACCGTTATACGCCGGACGGCGAAAGCGATATGTTCACTGAGCAACTGCTGTTGATGAAAATCATGTTGACGCAGCATCTCTGTGCGCGCTCTTTCATAAAAAGCGACGTAGCGGGCATGGTAAACCACACCTCCGGCGTCGGTGTCCTCATAGTAGACACGGACCGGCCATCGAAACAACGTATTACTCACGATACTTCCAAACCAATGCGATTTAACGTTGTTACTATACGCAAGACAGATCGGGTTGGGAATGGGTAACCAGATGGTAATGAAAATAATTATGGGCCAGAATGGCCCATAGAATGGCACGTACAGCAGATTATAAAGAAACGTAAAGTAATCCTGCTGCCAAGATGACAATGGCAGGTAATGGCGCAAAAAACGCTCGCCAGAACGGGCTATGTGGGCGAAACCCAACGCCGTGAACCATGCCAGCACACACCGCCCAGATAAGGAATATACTTTGCCATATCTCCAATGAACTGGTGCGCGCTGCAAAACGGGTAGGGTCCCAAAAAACAAACCCAGCCAAAGTTAATGCCATCACCAATGAAAGGGCCCGCACAGGGCCCTTATCAGTGAGCGCGTAGAGCTTATCAGCGAGCGAAGAACTCATCACTTACCGTCGTGCTGTGCTTTTGAATCTTCACTGTGCTCAAGTGCCAGCGCAGTGATAATACCAAACGCGCAGGCAAGAAGCGTTCCGAGGATCCAGGCAAAATACCACATGGTTTAGCTCCTTTGGCTTAGTACAGTGAATGCTTGTTGTTTTCAATGAAGTTCTTATCCAGACGCCCAAACATTTTGTAGTACGACCAGATGGTGTACGCCAGAACGATAGGCACAAAGATAATCGCGACAATGGTCATCACTTTCAGCGTCAGTAAGCTGGAAGTCGCATCCCACATTGTCAGGCTAACGTTAGGCACAGTGCTTGAAGGCATCACAAACGGGAACATGGTTACCCCTGCCGTCAAAATCACACAGGCGATCGTTAGTGATGAAGTCAAGAATGCAAGCGCCCCTTTCTCCAAACGAGAGAACAGGATTGTGACGAATGGCAAAATAACGCCTAACGCCGGTAACACCCACAGGATCGGATACTTGTTGTAGTTAATTAGCCAAGCGCCAGCCTGATGTGCGACTTCTTTACGCAGTGGGTTAGATTCCGCCGCTGTATCCAGAACTGAAGTCACAACAAAACCGTCAATGCCTTTCACCAGCCAGATCCCTGCCAACAGAAAACATACTGCCATCACTAAGGCAGAAATCTGCGCAGCCGCGCGCGAACGCAGATGAATCTCAGCCGTGGTTCGCATCTGAAGATAGGTCGCCCCCTGAGTCAACAACATAGTTAAGCTCACGATACCGGCCAACAAGGCGAACGGATTAAGCAACTGGAAAAAATTGCCGGTATAGAACAGACGCAGGTATTCATCTATATGAAATGGCACACCTTGAAGCAAATTGCCGAATGCTACACCAAATACCAGTGCTGGCACGAAACTGCCGACAAAGATGCCCCAGTCCCACATGTTACGCCAGCGGCTGTTTTCCAACTTGGAACGGTAATCAAAACCGACCGGTCGGAAGAACAAAGCGGCAAGTACCAAGATCATGGCAACGTAGAAGCCAGAAAACGCAGCAGCATAAACCATCGGCCAAGCGGCGAACAATGCACCACCTGCAGTAATCAACCACACTTGGTTACCGTCCCAATGTGGAGCGATAGCGTTGATCATTATCCGGCGTTCGGTATCGGTTTTACCGATAATGCGCACCAGAATACCGACCCCCATATCGAAACCGTCGGTAACCGCAAAACCGATCAGCAAAACGCCAACCAGAACCCACCAGATAAATCGTAGTACTTCATATTCAAACATATCGTGGACTCCTGTTTAGCGAGCTTCCTGCACGTGGGCAGTCGGTTGTTCAAAGTGATAGCGGCCAGTTTTCAGGCTACTTGGCCCCATGCGCCCAAATTTGAACATCAGGTACAATTCAGCCACCAGGAACAGGGTATACAAACCACAAATCAGCCCCATCGAGAAGAGAACATGCCCGGTGGTGAGTGAAGAGGTTGCAACTGCAGTTGGCAATACTTCACCAATAGCCCACGGCTGACGGCCATATTCAGCTACGAACCAACCAGCTTCTACTGCGATCCACGGTAATGGTATGCCGTACAGCGCAGCACGATGCAGCCATTTTTTCTCACCGATCCGGTTACGCATTACGCTCCAGAATGACATACCAATAATGAACAGCATGATCACGCCACACGCCACCATGATACGGAAAGCAAAGTACAGCGGAGCAACGCGCGGGATCGAATCTTTGGTTGCCTGCTGGATCTGTTCTTCTGTTGCATTGGGAACGTTATCAGTATAACGCTTCAACAGCATCCCATAGCCCAGGTCCTGCTTGACATCGTTGAACGCGGTTCTAACTGCTGGATCAGTATTACCACTGCGTAACTCTTCCAGAAGCTGGTAAGCCTTCATGCCGTTGCGAATACGTACCTGGTGCTGTGCCATCAGATCCCGCAAGCCAATAACCGGTGTATCAATGGAACGAGTTGCAATCAGGCCAAGTGCCCATGGGATCTGAATCGTAAAGGAGTTTTCCATCCTTTCCTGATTCGGAATACCAAACAGCGTAAAAGCAGCCGGAGGTGGCTGAGTTTCCCATTCAGCTTCAATGGCAGCAAGTTTGGTTTTTTGCACGTCGCCCATTTCGTAACCGGATTCATCACCCAGCACAATAACGGAAAGTATCGCCGCCATACCGAAACTGGCAGCAATGGCAAACGAACGTTTAGCAAAAGCAACGTCACGCCCTTTCAGCAGATAGTAGGAACTGATACCTAGAATGAACATAGCACCAGTGGTATAGCCTGAAGCTACGGTGTGAACAAACTTCACCTGAGCTACCGGGTTGAGAACCAGTTGAGAGAAGCTCACCATCTCCATACGCATGGTTTCAACGTTAAAATCAGATGCGATCGGGTTCTGCATCCATCCGTTAGCAACCAGTATCCACAATGCAGAAAGGTTTGAACCGAGAGCCACAAGCCAAGTAACCGTCATATGCTGTATCTTGCTTAGGCGATCCCAACCGAAGAAGAACAGGCCGACCAGTGTCGATTCAAGGAAGAACGCCATCAAACCTTCGATGGCTAATGGAGCCCCAAAGATGTCACCGACGTAATGAGAGAAATATGACCAGTTAGTCCCGAATTGGAACTCCATGGTCAACCCGGTAGCCACACCCAGAGCAAAGTTGATTGCGAATAACTTTCCCCAGAATCTGGTCATATCTTTATAAATTTGTTTGCCAGACAACACATATACCGTTTCCATGATTGCCAGCAAAAACGCCATGCCGAGCGTTAATGGGACAAATAGGAAGTGATACATCGCCGTTAAAGCAAACTGTAAACGTGACAGTTCGACAATATCAAACATCTTGACTCCTTGCTCCTCGCAGGAAGACTCCGACTTGCGGTTATCGGTATTTACCCCCTCATACTTAAATTTGCATATGATGACCGTATTCGCTCACTCCAACCGCATGTTTTTATATGCTTTTAGAGGTTACGAACCTGCCACCATTCTGCAACTCAAATTATCAAGGATAAAGCCCTGTATGGAGTAACCAGTAACGTCCCGCAGTGAATGCTCTTAAACACAACAAATTTTCAAACTCTCTGCTTTCAACCACACATTCTTAGCAGGGCCGCAGAGACCCAACGCAAATGCACCAATGAAAACCGAGAGCGGGTAAGAAATGCAACAAGATAAACCATCCCTAATTACACGATGGCATGATACTCGTCAAATCCCACACGATAAATAGGTTTTTGTGTGAAGTGGGTTAGACTTCTGGCTATAGGTCAAGAAACGGCCCTGATAGCTGTTTTGGTTTATTTTGATCTCAAACAATTTAATATTATCCGCGTATTATTTCCAGATTCATTGCATATTTCTGCATAATTCATCTAAGAATATGTTACACGAAAGTTTAATTATTTTTTATCAATATCATTGTGTTAATGATATGTAATTAAATATAACCTTAACTGTATTAATTAAATTTATTTACTCGATATTTATTAACTTTTTATTTCCTCAAGGAAATTTCAGCAGCTCAATGCCCAATTCATTATTTGTTAAGCATTCATAAATCAAATTAAAAATTTAATCGTATCGTTGTACCCACGTGACTTCAAGTTACGTGTAGGCAACCTCCAGATGCTTGATAGACAAAGTGATTGGGGTAACAGCAGGTAGACAACACAGATGACGCTTAAAAGGCGATGGGTGTGGTCGATACTTTGGAGCAAATACGACAATTTTGTATTACCACCGTTGTTTTGCTATTTCGTTGGTATAGAAAGGCCACCCTAAAGGTGGCCAAACGTATCGTTCTAGGCTGTGTCCCTCAATTGCACGCAAGCGCCACTGGCGGTAAATTGAGGGACATGGCCTAGTTTGCTTGTAACGCGGATTAACGACTCAGAATCGCCTTCACTGCGTCACCAATGTCAGCCAGGCTACGAACCGTTTTAACGCCTGCCGCTTCAAGAGCCGCAAATTTTTCATCTGCGGTCCCTTTCCCACCCGCTATGATGGCTCCAGCATGGCCCATACGCTTACCTTTAGGCGCAGTTACGCCAGCAATATAACCAACAACCGGTTTGGTTACATGCTCTTTGATATAGGCTGCCGCCTCTTCTTCCGCACTCCCGCCAATCTCACCGATCATGACAATCGCTTCTGTCTGCGGGTCTTCCTGGAACATCTTCAGAATATCGATAAAGTTAGAGCCAGGAATCGGGTCGCCGCCGATACCAACACAGGTAGACTGCCCTAATCCAGCGTCGGTCGTTTGTTTAACCGCTTCATAAGTCAGTGTGCCTGAACGCGAAACAATACCCACCTTGCCTGGCAAGTGGATGTGACCTGGCATGATGCCAATCTTGCATTCACCTGGGGTGATCACACCTGGGCAGTTCGGGCCAATCATGCGTACACCCGCTTCGTCCAGCTTCACTTTCACCGTCAGCATATCCAGGGTTGGGATACCTTCAGTAATCGTGATGATCAGTTTAATACCAGCATCGATTGCCTCCAGAATGGAGTCTTTACAGAAAGGTGCTGGCACATAAATCACCGATGCGGTAGCGCCCGTTGCTTCGACGGCTTCACGCACGGTATTGAACACCGGTAAGCCCAAATGTTTAGTGCCACCTTTGCCAGGCGTTACGCCTCCAACCATTTTGGTGCCATACGCGATAGCCTGCTCAGAGTGGAAGGTCCCTTGACTACCGGTGAAACCCTGACAAATTACTTTGGTGTTCTTATCAATTAAAATGGACATTATTTCCCCTCCACTGCAGCAACAACTTGCTGAGCAGCATCAGTCAGACTGGTCGCAGCAATGATATTCAAACCACTGTCTGCCAGTTTTCTGGCTCCCAGCTCGGCATTGTTTCCTTCCAGACGCACCACCACCGGGACATTCACGCCCACTTCAGCGACTGCGCCAATAATGCCGTCAGCGATCAGATCGCAGCGTACAATACCACCAAAAATATTCACCAGTACCGCTTTCACCTTGTCATCAGACAGGATAATTTTAAAGGCTTCGGTCACACGCTCTTTGGTTGCACCACCGCCCACATCGAGGAAGTTAGCTGGTTCGCCACCATGCAATTTAACGATGTCCATGGTACCCATGGCCAAGCCGGCACCGTTAACCATACAACCAATGTTACCGTCGAGTGCAACGTAGTTCAGTTCCCACTGAGCTGCACGAGATTCACGCTCATCCTCCTGAGAAGGATCTCGCATTTCACGCAGTTCAGACTGACGGAACAGTGCGTTGCCATCAGCGCCCAGTTTACCATCCAGACACACCAGATCGCCCTGCTTGGTGATCACCAACGGGTTAATCTCAACCATAGCCAGATCGCGCTCAAGGAATAGTGTGGCAAGCCCCATGAAAATCTTGGCAAACTGGCTAACTTGCTTGCCCGTCAGACCCAGTTTAAATGCCAGCTCACGTCCCTGATAAGGCTGTGGACCTGCCAGCGGGTCAATAACCATTTTGTGGATCAGTTCCGGGGTTTCTTCCGCAACTTTCTCAATCTCAACACCACCTTCGGTGGAAGCCATAAACACGACACGGCGGCTTGCACGGTCAACCACTGCACCCAAGTAGAGTTCTTTATCGATGTCGGTTGCCGCTTCCACCAGGATCTGATGAACAGGTTGCCCCAAAGCATCCGTCTGATAAGTCACCAGGCGTTTACCCAGCCAAGCTTCAGCAAAAGCACGTATATCCTCTTTGCTGTTAACGACCTTAACACCACCCGCTTTGCCACGGCCGCCAGCATGAACCTGACATTTCACTACCCACGGGCCGGAACCAATTTTAGATGCAGCTTCTTCTGCTTCACGCGGTGTGGTACAGGCGTAACCGGTTGGTGCAGGCATACCATACCGAGCAAACAGCTGTTTTGCCTGATATTCGTGTAAATTCATGATGTTGTATCCATTCAGGTCAGAAAATTTCAGCCGAGTCACTTTAGCGGAATGCCCGCATCACTTGTCGGCTACATAGCACACTGAGTGGGCGCAGCATCGCCGCGCCCGTGCAGGAATTAAACGTCCAGCAGCAAACGAGCCGGATCTTCCAGCATTTCTTTTACCGTCACCAGATAACCCACAGACTCTTTCCCATCAATCAGACGATGATCGTAAGACAGAGCCAAGTACATCATTGGCTGGATCACAACCTGACCATTAACCGCCATCGGGCGATCTTTGATCGCATGCATGCCAAGAATGGCACTCTGTGGTGGGTTGATGATCGGAGTTGACATCAGTGAACCGAATACGCCGCCGTTGGTAATAGTAAAGTTTCCACCAGTCAGCTCTTCCACTGTCAATTTTCCATCACGGCCTTTTATTGCCAGCTCTTTGATTTTTTTCTCGATATCAGCCATTCCCAGCGCATCTACATCACGTAATACTGGCGTTACCAAGCCACGCGGGGTAGATACCGCGATACTGATATCAAAGTAGTTGTGGTAAACCACATCGCTACCGTCGATGGAGGCATTAACTTCAGGGAAGCGTTTCAGCGCTTCGACTACGGCTTTGATGTAGAAGGACATAAAGCCCAGACGCACACCATGACGTTTTTCGAAAGCCTCACCATACTGCTTGCGCAGATCCATAATCGGTTGCATGTTGATTTCGTTGAAGGTCGTCAGCATTGCTGTGCTGTTCTTCGCTTCCAACAAACGCTCAGCCACGCGTTTACGCAGACGCGTCATTGGCACACGCTTTTCACTACGACCACTCAAGACCGGCTGTGGTGCAACGGCAGGAGCAGCGGCAGGCTTTTTGTCAGCGGCGATGTGAGTTTCTACGTCTTCACGCGTAATCCGGCCGCCGACTCCACTGCCTTTAATCGCGGCGGCATCGAGATCATGTTCTGCAAGCAAGCGGCGGACAGCCGGGCTGAGTGCTTCATTACTCCCAACTTCCAGACTCGCGGTGGCACGCTGCGCAGGGGTAGATTCAACGCTTTGGCTTTTCACTTCGGTTGGCTTGCCAGAACTATCACCCGGACGGATACGACCAAGGATCTGACGTGAAGTAACGGTCGCGCCTTCAGTTTCCAGAAGCGCATCAAGGACACCCGTCTCACTGGCGGGGACTTCCAAAACAACCTTGTCAGTTTCAATTTCAACCAAAACTTCGTCACGATTCACAGTATCACCTGGCTTTTTATGCCAAGTGGCCACTGTTGCATCGGCAACTGATTCAGGAAGATCTGGCACCAGAATATCTACGCTACTCATCAGCTTTCCCTTAATTTTTATTCAATATTCAATGCGTCACTCACCAGGGCCTGTTGCTGCTTCTGGTGTACGGACATATAACCAACCGCAGGAGAGGCGGAAGCTGGACGCCCGGCGTAACGTAAAGAAGCGCCAAACGGAATCACTTCACGGAAATTGTGCTGGCTGCAATACCATGCCCCTTGGTTCAGCGGCTCTTCTTGGCACCAGACAAAATCATGCACATGGGCATACTGTTCCAATACGGCTTGAACAGCCTGATGTGGGAACGGATACAGTTGTTCGATACGGATAATCGCCACATCTTTCTGGTCATTCTTACGGCGCTGTTCCAGCAGATCGTAGTAAACCTTACCGGAACACAACACCACTCGTTTGACCGCTTTCGGCTCCAGATCGTCTATTTCACCGATAGCCAGTTGGAAAGTGCCACTTGCCAGTTCATCCAATGAGGAAACAGCCAGCGGATGACGCAACAGCGATTTAGGTGACATGACAATCAGTGGACGGCGCATACCACGCAATGCCTGACGGCGCAGCATGTGGTAAACCTGCGCAGGGGTAGATGGGATACACACTTGCATGTTCTGTTCAGCACACAGTTGCAGGTAACGTTCAAGACGTGCAGAGGAGTGTTCAGGCCCCTGCCCTTCGTAACCATGTGGTAACAACATAACCAAGCCGCACATCCTGCCCCATTTCTGTTCACCAGAGCTGATGAACTGGTCGATAACCACCTGTGCGCCGTTAGCAAAATCGCCAAATTGCGCCTCCCAAATGGTTAAAGTGCGCGGTTCTGCGGTAGCGTACCCATATTCGAATGCCAACACGGCCTCTTCCGACAGCACTGAGTCCCAAACGCGGAACTCGCCTTGACCACTGTGGATATTAGATAGCGGCACATAGACAGAACCGTTTTGCTGGTTGTGTATAACGGCATGGCGATGGAAGAAGGTGCCACGGCCAGCATCTTCACCCGAAATTCGGATCGGAATGCCTTCATCTGCCAGTGTGGCATAAGCCAATGTCTCAGCGGCTCCCCAGTCAAGCGGTTTGTTACCTGCGGCCATTTCAGCACGGTCACCATAAATTTTGGCGACACGCGACTGCATCTCTATTGCCTCTGGCACACTACTGATGCGGCGAGCCAATTCCTGAAGGCGCTTCATCTCAACCTTGCTTGGATACTCCTCATCCCACTCATGGTTGAGGTAAGGCGACCAAGTAAAGGAATGCAGATTCATTGGCCGCCACTCGTCAACCACACAGTCGCCACGGTCAAGCGCATCACGGTACAGGTTGACCATTTCCGTGGCATCTTCCAGACTGATGACACTCTGGCCGGTCAGAACATCAGCATAGAGTTTACGTGGCGTCGGATGTTTCTTTATCTTCTGATACATCACCGGTTGGGTTGCACTTGGCTCATCGGCCTCATTGTGCCCATGACGGCGGTAGCAGACCAAATCGATCATGACGTCACGCTTAAAGGTGTTACGGAAATCCAATGCCAAACGGGTGACAAAGGCTACCGCTTCAGGATCGTCAGCGTTTACGTGGAAAATAGGTGCCTGTACCATCTTGCCGATATCGGTACAGTATTGTGTAGAACGTGCATCTAGCGGATTGGAAGTGGTGAAGCCAACCTGATTGTTAATGACGATCCGCACTGTCCCGCCGACTTCGTAACCACGGGCCTGCGACATGTTCAGCGTTTCCTGAACCACCCCCTGACCGGCAATGGCTGCGTCACCATGGATAGTGATTGGCAGCACCATGTTACTACGTGCTTCATCAAGACGATCGCGACGAGCGCGGACCGACCCCATAACAACCGGACTCACGATTTCCAGATGCGATGGGTTAAATGCCAGCGCCAAGTGAACCATACCGCCTTCGGTTTCCACATCGGAAGAGAAACCCTGATGGTATTTCACGTCACCGGTGCCAAGGTGTTCTTTGTGTTTACCGGCAAACTCATCGAACAGGTCTGCTGGTTTTTTACCCAGAACGTTGATCAACACGTTCAGACGACCACGGTGGGCCATACCCAATACCACTTCACGTGTGCCGTTTTTACCTGCATGCCGTATCATTTCTTTAAGCATCGGCACCAGTGCGTCACCACCTTCCAGTGAGAAACGTTTTGCACCAGGGAACTTGGCCCCTAAGTAACGCTCAAGCCCTTCAGCAGCAGTCAGTTCACTCAGGAAACGGCGTTTCTCATCAACAGTAAAGCTAGCTTGCCCCGCTACCGATTCAATACGCTGTTGGATCCAGCGTTTCTCTTCGGTATTAGTGATGTGCATATACTCTGCACCAATCGAACAACAGTAGGTCTGCTTCAATGCTGCATACAAGTCACCCAACTTCATGGTTTCTTTGCCAATAGCAAAAGACCCCACATTGAAGGTTTCCTGGAAGTCGGCCTCGGTCAGATTGTGATAGGCAAGATCGAGATCTGGAACTCTCTCTTGCTTCCATAGCCCAAGAGGATCAAGATTTGCATGCTGATGCCCACGAAAGCGGAACGCATTGATCAGCTGTAGTACCTTTACCTGTTTGGCATCGGTATCAGGATCGTTAATAGTGGTGCTGTAACGAGCAGAGTCTTTCGCCATGCGGCGGAAGTAATCTCGCGTTTGGGAGTGGAGCTGATCGGGTTTAACACCCGCAGTGGGTAGCTGTTGGAAAATGGAACGCCAGCTATCTTCAACGGAACTCGGATCGGTCAAAAAGTCTTCATAGAGCTGCTCTATGTAGGACTGGTTCGCGCCCGCCAGATAGGAGGAATCCAGCCAGGCCTTCATTGCGCCGTTCTGCATTATGATCCCTTAAGCTTTAAAGCTTCAGTTTTCGCCGTGGTTGACATAATTACCGTAATGGTACGGTTTGCCGTAAAAACGGTTCACTCGACGTGCTTAAAACCTTAAATGCACGTTCTGTTTTGGACCTTGCGGTCCCTTACAAGGAACCTCTAAAAACTGGCGGGACGAACCTGACTGTTTATTGCCACAATCACGGGTCAGTTTTTAGAGACTCCCTCCACCAAGAGAACTGCGCCGGAAGAAAATATCCGGCGCGAACTCATGCTATTTATGCGCCTCTTTGCAGCAGCATAGACTTGATATGACCGATCGCACGCGTCGGATTCAAGCCCTTTGGACACACATTGACACAATTCATGATGCTATGGCAGCGGAAAACACTGAATGCATCGTCCAGAGAATCCAAGCGTGCTTCCGTTTCCGTATCACGGCTATCGATCAGGAAACGGTATGCTGCCAACAGGCCAGCCGGCCCCACAAACTTGTCAGGGTTCCACCAGAAAGAGGGACAAGAAGTTGAACAGCAGGCACAGAGGATACATTCATACAAACCATCCAGTTTGGCCCGGCTTTCCGGCGACTGCAGATGCTCACGCGCAGGCGGATTCTTACCATCATTCAGCAAGAACGGCTTGATCTTTTCGTATTGGGTATAAAACTGCCCCATATCAACCACCAGATCGCGCACAACGGGTAACCCCGGCAGCGGGCGAATTACGATCTTGTTATTGCCCTTACGCAATGACGAGATCGGAGTAATACAGGCCAAACCGTTTTTACCATTCATGTTGAGACCGTCTGAACCGCACACACCTTCACGGCAAGAACGGCGGAACGATAACGTCGGATCGCCTTCTTTCAGTTGGATCAACGCATCCAACAGCATCATGTCTCGACCTTCTGCCGCTTCCAGAGTGAAGTCCTGCATATACGGCGCGTTGTCAACATCCGGATTGTAGCGATAGATAGAGAATTCAAGTTTCATCAATCGAGCTCCGCAATTAGTAAGAACGCACTTTCGGCGGGAATGCCGCACGCAGTTTAGGCTGCATATTCACTTCACGACGCGTCATACTCTCTGATTGCGGCAAATACAGCGAATGGCATAACCAGTTCGCGTCGTCACGCTCAGGGAAATCGAAGCGGCTATGCGCACCACGGCTCTCCGTACGGAAGTTGGCAGAAACCGCAGTGGAATAAGCGGTTTCCATCAGGTTATCCAGCTCTAGGCATTCGATACGCTGAGTATTAAACTCGCTCGAAGTATCATCCAGACGAGCATTCTTCAGACGCTCGCGGATCACTTTCAGCTCTTCCAAACCTTTTGCCATCGCATCACCCTCACGGAACACAGAGAAGTTATTCTGCATACAGGCTTGTAATGCCTTGCGAATTTCTACCGGGTCTTCACCCGAGCGAGTATTATTCCAACGGTTGAGACGCTCCAGAGAGGCTTCCACATCGGATTCGCTGGCATCGCGGCTTTCGCCCTGTTCTGCCAAAGATTCCTGCAAGTGCATACCGGCGGCACGGCCAAACACCACCAGATCCAGCAACGAGTTACCGCCCAGACGGTTAGCACCATGTACTGATACACAGGCAATTTCCCCAACGGCAAACAAGCCAGGGATCACTACATCTTCGCCTTTTTCATTCACGGTCAACGCCTGACCGGTCACTTTGGTTGGAATACCGCCCATCATGTAGTGACAGGTTGGAATAACCGGGATCGGTTCTTTCACCGGATCAACGTGTGCAAAGGTGCGTGACAGTTCCAAAATACCTGGTAGACGCGATTCCAGAACATCTTTACCCAAGTGATCCAGTTTCAGTTTGGCATGCGGGCCCCAAGGACCATCACAGCCACGGCCTTCGCGAATTTCGATCATTATTGAGCGAGCGACTACATCGCGACCCGCCAAATCTTTGGCGTTTGGTGCGTAACGCTCCATGAAACGTTCGCCATGTTTATTCAGCAGGTAGCCACCTTCACCACGACAACCTTCGGTTACCAATACACCGGCACCCGCGATCCCCGTTGGGTGGAACTGCCACATTTCCATGTCCTGTACTGGCACACCAGCGCGCAATGCCATACCGACGCCATCGCCGGTATTAATATGGGCATTGGTCGTGGATTGATAAATACGGCCTGCGCCGCCTGTCGCCAACACGGTTGCTTTAGCCTTGAAGTACACCACTTCACCGGTTTCGATACAGATGGCCGTTGTACCGACTACTGCACCATCCTGATTTTTCACCAGATCCAGTGCATACCATTCGGAGAAAATAGTGGTGTGATTCTTCAGGTTTTGCTGATAAAGCGTATGTAGTAGCGCATGCCCGGTACGGTCAGCCGCTGCTGCGGTTCGTGCCGCCTGTTCACCACCAAAGTTTAACGATTGGCCACCGAACGGGCGCTGATAAATACGGCCATCGTCCAAGCGTGAGAACGGCAGCCCCATGTGTTCCAGTTCCAAAATAGCTTCCGGGCCGGTTTTACACATATACTCAATGGCTTCTTGGTCTCCGATATAATCGGAACCTTTCACCGTGTCATACATATGCCATTCCCAGTTGTCTTCATGGTTATTACCTAGGGCAACAGTAATACCCCCCTGTGCAGACACAGTATGGGAACGGGTAGGAAATACCTTGGAAAGCAAAGCACAGGTTGAGCCCGCTTGAGAAATCTGCAGCGCTGCACGCATACCTGCGCCGCCCGCACCGATCACAACTGCATCAAACTCTCTGACTGGCAGTTTCATTTAAGCCCCCCACACTACGATTGTTCCGTACAGTAAATAGACCAATAATGCGACAACGATGACCAGTTGCAGCACCAAGCGTAACGCCAGTGGTTTGATATAGTCCGTCAGCACCTGCCACATTCCAATCCAGGCATGAACCAGAATCGACAACAACGTCAGCAAGGTGAATACTTTCGTAATAGGAGCGGCGAAGAAACCACGCCAAATTTCATAGGTCATATCTGGAGCCATAACAACAAAGCCCAGAATATAAAGAACATACAGGGTGATAACGATTGCGGAAGCACGAATTAACAACCAGTCGTGTACGCCGTTACGTCCTAACGCAGAAACGTTGCTTACCATACGAGCACTCCAGCCAGAATTGATAGCAGAACGGTAAGACCGAACGCTATCTGGGCAGAACGGGTACCTGCGGCTAAACTCTCTTCGATATAGCCAAAATCCATCAACAGGTGACGGATGCCACCGCAAATGTGATAGGCGAGCGCGGTGAGTATTCCCCACAAGATAAATTTCACGAAGAAGCTATTCATGATGGCGGCAGCTTGGAGGAAACCTTCCTGAGAAGAGAGAGAGATACCCAACAGCCAGAGAAGAATACCCACAGCGACGAAAGTGATTACGCCAGAGACTCGGTGTAAGATGGACGCTATCGCAGTTACAGGAAACTGAATCGTTTGCAGATTCAGGTTGACAGGTCTTTGTTTTTTCACAGTTTTGCCCACACAGCTCTTATTATTTTCCTTCCTCCGGGCCTGGGTGGGGATCAGACAGCGTCAAGAGTAAAACACTCATACGTCACACGCTTAAACATCAATATCCCTTGAGTTCAAACGGCGCGTTTTATACGCTGGGTGCTCCTACTTCAGGGTAATCCGGAGACCTGGCGGCAGTATAGGAGGTTCACATTCCCATTACAATTCCCATACAATCCCTTTAGTAACATTTCCCTCGAACAGTGATTCAGATCACGATTACCACAATTAATACAAAATTAATTATCTGATTTGACAAGAGTTCAACATTTACATTACAAATAGCATGGCAATCAATCCTATGATGCGCTACCGGTCAACAGTACACTTCCCCCTAAGCACAAGTTATGCAACAGTGTATTTGGTTAAAACTCTAAAATTATCGTAGGCAATGATTAACAGAAAATAATGAATTCCGATGGATCATTAACGGCTGGTAACCCGTCTCATTTACATGGGTAGCACTCTGTATTTTACTTTGCGCATTTGCGCTGTTCCTCACAGAGTTAGCGTCCGTACCACTTTATTGTGGGCAACCTACAGAGATTTAAGGTATTTCAGTTGTTAGAGGTTTTTAAATAAGGCGCTTAAGGAGACTGTAAATGACTGATAAGAAAGCGACGCTACATATCAATAATAGCGAAGCTATGATCGAACTGGGCGTACTCACCCCAACACTGGGCCCCGACGTTATTGACGTACGGGCACTAGGTTCTAAAGGTTACTTCACGTTCGACCCCGGTTTTACTTCTACCGCTTCCTGCGAATCCAAAATCACTTTCATCGATGGCGACAAAGGCATTTTGCTGCACCGCGGCTTTCCTATCGAACAGTTAGCGAAGCAATCTTCCTATCTAGAAGTGTGTTACATCCTTTTATACGGCGAGACCCCGACGGCAGAAGAGTTCGAAACCTTTAAAACTACCGTGACGCGCCACACCATGATCCATGACCAGATCACCCATCTGTTCCGTGGTTTCCGCCGTGACTCACATCCCATGGCGGTCCTGTGTGGTGTGACCGGTGCGCTAGCTGCTTTCTACCACGATGCTCTCGACGTCAATAACGAACGTCACCGCGAAATCACTGCGTTCCGCCTGCTGTCCAAAATGCCTACCGTTGCAGCAATGTGTTACAAATATTCCCAAGGGCAGCCATTTGTCTACCCGCGTAACGAGCTATCCTATGCAGGTAACTTCCTGCACATGATGTTTGCAACACCTTGTGAAGAATATGTGGTGAATCCAGTACTGGAACGTGCCATGGATCGTATTCTGATCTTGCATGCCGATCACGAGCAAAACGCATCAACATCGACCGTACGTACTGCAGGTTCTTCCGGGGCCAACCCGTTTGCCTGTATTGCAGCGGGTATCGCATCCCTTTGGGGGCCAGCTCACGGCGGTGCTAACGAAGCCGCATTAAAAATGCTGGAAGAGATAAAAACCGTTGAACACATTCCGGAATTCATCAGACGTGCCAAAGACAAGAACGACTCATTCCGCCTGATGGGCTTTGGCCACCGTGTATACAAGAACTACGATCCGCGTGCTACCGTAATGCGCGAAACCTGCCATGAAGTACTGAAAGAGCTGAACAAGAAAGACGACAATCTGTTAGACGTTGCGATGGAGCTGGAACACATTGCGCTCAACGACCCTTACTTTATCGAGAAAAAACTGTATCCAAATGTCGATTTCTATTCAGGAATTATTCTGAAGGCCATGGGTATTCCTTCTTCAATGTTCACCGTTATCTTCGCCATTGCCCGCACCATTGGCTGGATTGCTCATTGGAACGAAATGCACGATGAAGGCATCAAGATCGCACGCCCACGCCAGCTGTACACCGGGTATGCAGAACGTGAGTTCGTTTCTCAGGTTAAAAAATAAACCGTTCTGAGGTAACCCCCTTTCCCCACAGGGTTTACCGCCAACTCAACGCTGCCCAACTGGGCGGCGTTTTTTATCAGTCATTTCTGGCATAGCGGGCACCAATAGAATGGCCGCGACGACAGCGATATCTTTTCTATCATACCGCCACAACGTAGGCAGGGCTCACCACTGCGATGGAACACTTTGAAACTGAACACCGTCCCATGATGATGGCCACCATCCACTTGCCCGCGAGTATGGTAAGAAATACGAGGAATTTCCAGTAACGCCTGCGCCAATTTATGCCGTTGATCCAGCGATAAATCCTGCGGTTTATGCGCGGGTGCCAATTGCGCTTGCCACAAAATCTCTGCTCGCAGATAGTTACCCAACCCCGCCAGAAAAGATTGGTCCAGCAGCATGCCACCCAGTTGCCGCTTGCAAAATGCCGCAGACAGCAGGCGTTGTTCCACCTGTTGCTCGGTAACAGCGCTATCCAGCACATCTGGGCCAATTCGCTGTAAAAACGGATGTTGTTCGATCTCACTTCTCGGTGCGAGAGTAATATCAGAAGCACTGTACAACAAGATTGCCCGCTCGGCAGTTTCCAATCTAACACGCAGGTCACGTTTGGTTTGCGGCGTTTCACCTGCCCATGCAATCTTCCATACGCCATAAAGTTGGTTATGGCTGTACATCGTCAGCCCAGTGGAAAAGTGAGTTAACAAGGCTTTACCACGCGGTTGTATGGAAGTAATAGTGCCGCCGATCAATTCAGCCTGATAGTGCTTCAGCTGTGGAAAGGCAAACCAGACTGTAGTGAGCGGCTGACCAATCATCACCGCCGCAAGTTGGTCTGCAGCCCGGCGGATTTCTGGTCCTTCCGGCATAGGGTAGCTCCTTGATTCATAGGCCCAATTTACTGAAAAACAAAAACCTATCCATTAAGTGCGATATATCGCTACTCATTTGGCTCCTGAACATAACCCAGGATCCTCGCAAACTGTGTGTGCAACGGTTCTTATATGCTGCTGTATCCAAACTGCCTAACGCTTACAGCACCCACTGGAATAGGTTCCAATTCTTCAGTGTGTGGCTCCTCCTTCTAGCTTTAGGTCCTGCTCTACCTGCAAAGCGACAGAAATCGCCAATTCCAGAGCGACTAATACCGTATGGGCAGACATACTTGGTGCACCGGGATGTAACGTGGCCTGCTCAGGTAGATAAGGGATATGGATAAAACCACCCCGTACCTGTTTCTGCCCGCTTAAGCGGTGTAACAGACCGTACATGACGTGGTTGCAAACGTAAGTCCCCGCCGTTTGCGATACCGTAGCAGGAATGCCGGCATCACGCATGGCGTTGACCATCGCTTTGATGGGCAACGTGCTGAAATAGGCTGCGGGGCCACCCTCTACAATAGCCTGATCGATCGGCTGTTGCCCCTGATTATCTGGGATACGAGCATCGTTAATGTTAATCGCTACCCTTTCTAGCGTGATATCGGTACGCCCACCTGCCTGGCCAATCGCCAGGATCATTGCCGGCTGTACCTCATCAATGGCCGCGTTTAATACCACCAATGCCTCACCAAAAACACAAGGCAACTGACGCACAACAATATGCACACCAGCAAGCTCCAGATCGTTAAGCCGTTTCACCACTTCCCAGGAAGGGTTTACATGCTCACCATCAAAGGGTTCAAAACCGGTAATCAATACCTTCCGCATGTGTTCACCTATAGAAACATCATGAAATAAAGCAGGAACACGTTAACCAACAACAACGTGATCCCAGTCGGGATCTGCGCTTTGATAACCGCATTCTTGTCCGGCAACTCCAATAATGCCGCCGGTACAATATTAAAGTTGGCTGCCATTGGGGTCATTAACGTGCCGCAATAGCCGGAAAACATACCTATTGCCGCCATCACCGCCGGGTTACCACCGTGTTGCAGCACCAGAATAGGAATACCAATGCCCGCCGTAACAATCGGAAAGGCCGCAAAAGCATTCCCCATCACCATCGTCAACACTGCCATACCAACGGCATACACAGCCACAGCAATAAAGCGGTTATCTACTGCCAGATATTCCTGCGTCAAATGAGAAATAGCGGTACCAACACCAGCGGTAGTAAATAGGAGACCGAGAGTAGCCAATATCTGTGGCAGGATAAATGCCCAACCGATGGAGTCCAACAGGCGGCGAGCTTCCTGAACCGGTTGTAATGCATTTTCATGGGTCATCTTCACTGCAACAATTAGCCCCAACAGGCAACCCACGGTCATAGAGAACAACGTTATCAATGTCGCATGGTTACCGCTGCCAAAGACGGCAAGTTGCAACGCTGGAATATTATTGAACAACAGCACACCGATCACAGTCACTATCGGGATCGCCAGCGCTGGAATAAACAACCGATTCCCCAGTCGTTTGGCACTAGCCTCTCTCTCTTGTGGGCTACGTTGGTGGTAACTGCCGAGACGAACGCCACCAAAACCGGCGATCAAGGCCATTGCCACCACAAATACACCCACAACAATGTGCAATTGACGTTTAGCTTCTACACCACTTCCCAGTAGTTCATAAGTCCAATCTCCCACCAGGAAAATCAGTCCATACAATGCCCAGAACAGGCCTGTTGTAATACGGCGTGGGTTAGCGCGATCGCGAAAAGACATCACAGCAACGATCAGTAATACAATCCCCGCCAACCAGTATAAGTACTGCTGCTGGAAATTCATTGGCCATCCCCTTTCGCCTGCAGCGCAGCACGGTTGAGTTTGGCAAGTTCAACCGATAATTTTTTATCCATACGATACAAACGGAAAGCGTGGATCAAGAACGCAAAGATCGCCGTTGGAATCCCCCAAAGTGCAATATGCAACGGTTCAGTCTGAATACCACCAGATTCCAGCATAAAGTTATGCATGAAGATAATCGCACCAAAAGCGACGAAGATATCTTCACCAAAAAACAGCCCGATGTTATCCGTTGCGGCAGACATCGCACGCAAGCGATTGCGTACTGCTTCCGGCAACTGACCATAACGGCTTTCAGTTGCCCCCTCCGCCATCGGAGCCAATAACGGACGCACCATTTGCGGATGCCCACCCAGGCTTGTCAGCCCCATTGCGGCTGTCACTTCCCTGACAAACAGGTAGACGATCAGTAAACGCCCTGCGGTAGCACTTTTGATTTTGGCAATCCAAGCCTGCGCCCGTTCTTTCAATCCGTGGCGCTCTAACAGACCGATAACAGCCAGGGGTAATAACAAGATCAAAGGCAAGTTGCGAGTATTGAGAAACCCTTCACCCAGCTTTTCCAAAATCACATCCAAAGGCATCATCGCCGACAATCCGGTGATAATACCCGCAGCGATCACCACCAACACCGGGTTAAAGCGTAAAAGAAATCCAACCACTATCGCGACAATACCAATCAGCGGCCAGAGATTTACGGTTTGCTCCATATGACTATCCCTCTATTATCCCTTTCCCTTCCAATCAATTAATTAAAATTCATTGGGTTATATTTTATTTTCACTTTGAGTATTTCTTAATTCTGCACTGACAGTAATTTTATGTTGGGCAAAGCTCGCTCGCAGTTTACGAGCATAAACCAAAGCATGTTCGCCATCCCCGTGCAGGCAGACAGTTTCTGCCTGAACAGCAGCCCAACTTCCGCTAATGGTTCGCACCCGATGGTGACGCACCATCTCTAAGGTTTGCTCCAGCGCCTGCTCGTCACTGGCGATCAGTGCCCCAGGCTGCCCACGAGGTACCAAAGTGCCATCAGCCTGATAACCGCGATCGGCAAAAACCTCTTGCCTGGTTGCTAACCCCAGTTTCTCGCCAGCCCGGATAAGCTCACTGCCAGCCAACCCAACCAAACACAATGCCGGGCTGACCGCCAGCACAGCTCTGGCAATCGCGTCGGCTAATGCAGGTTCCACTGCAGCCTGGTTGTAAAGCATACCGTGGGGTTTAACATGGGTCATGACTCCCCCCTCTGCATGCGTAATCGCAGCCAGCGCGCCTAGCTGATAGACAACTTGTGCATAAACCGTCTCCTCAGGTAATTGCATACGGGTACGGCCAAAATTTTCACGATCGAGGAAACTGGGATGTGCACCAATTGCTACACCGTACTGCATCGCCCAGCGTACTGACTGACGCATGGTCTGAGCATCTCCCGCGTGGAAACCACAGGCAATGTTGGCAGAACTCACCAATTGCAGCAGCGCCTCATCATTGGCACAACCTTCACCGAGATCGGCATTTAAATCGACGATCATTTAATCCCCCAGGCAATCTGTTGAATAAAGTGGTCCTGCTCAGCTTTGGCTTGCTGCGCCTCAACTAACGTACAGGAGACAAAACGAATTGTCTCGCCCAGACGGATCTGAGCTAAGTGGTAGAGATCGGCTTCGATAACGCAGGCAATACGCGGATAACCACCGGTCGTTTGCGCATCAGCCATCAGCACGATAGGTTGACCATTATGGGGAACCTGAATCACTCCCGGCAAAAGGCCGTGGGAAAGCATTTCACGTTCAGTCGTGCGCGTTAGGGTACTGCTGCCATACAGACGATAACCCATTCGGTTACTCTGGGGGCTAAGCTGCCAAGCCGTTCGCCAAAAGTCCTCCTGCGCTTTCACACTAAATTCATCATATTCAGGCCCGGGAATGACACGGATACGGTTACTAGACAGTAGTTGTTTAACGCCGATACTGCGCGATGGTAATTTTTGCGACTTGCCCAGCGGCAAACTATCGCCTTCTTTTAATTGCCGACCTTCAAATCCGCCAAAACCTGCTTTGATATCGGTACTGCAGGACCCCAATACTTTTGGGACGGCGATCCCACCGGAAAGCGCCAAATAACTGCGCATCCCATGTTTAGGTAATTTCAGCGTCAGCCGTTGGCCTTTTTTCACTGGATAACGCCAGCCGGTCCACACAGGCTTATCATCCAGTTGTGCATCGCAGCCTGCCCCCGTTAACGCGATCCAACCGGGGCGGGTAAATTCGGCACTAAACTGCCCTAACGTAATCTCAAGACCTGCCGCATCAGGTGCATTCCCCACCAGCAAGTTAGCGATTTTCATTGCAGGCACATCAAGAACACCTCCTTGGCTGACCCCCAACTGCCGGAAACCGTTCCGCCCAAGATCTTGAATCGTGGTGTAAATACCCGCGCGCAAAATTTTCAACATACGCCTTCCTTCTGTGGCACAAAACGCACGTTATCGCCCGGGCGCAGCAGCGTCGGCGGCATTTCTTTAGGATTAAACAACGCCAGAGAGGTACGGCCAATCAATTGCCAACCACCAGGAGTCACCAATGGATAGATACCCGTCTGTTCTCCGCCTATGCCTACCGAACCAGCAGAAACTGACAAACGTGGCTCTGCACGACGTGGGGTAGCAAGCCTTTCAGGCATTCCTCCAAGGTAAGTAAATCCAGGCTGGAAGCCGAGGAAGTAAACCACATAGAGCGCCGACGAATGGCATTCAACAACCTGCTTCGCCGTCATGCCAGTATGCTGAGCCACTTCATCCAAATCAGGCCCATACTCACCGCCATAGATAACCGGGATATCCACATTACGAGATTCGAGCTCCAGACTTTCGCTTCCTTCCCAACCCTGCCGCAAAAGTGCAATCATCGCATCGGCATCTGCTTTTGGCGTATGCAGCAGTAACGTCAGATTGTTCATGCCAGGAACCACTTCCTGCACATCGCTGTGTTGGGTTAATTTTTCCGCCAATGCCCAGATGCGCTGTTGGCTGTGTAACGTCACGGGTGGTGCCAATTCAAGCACTACAGCGCGTTCCCCCAGTAGATAATATCGTGCTCGTTGCACCCTAATCTCCTTATAACGTCGTCTTTCATACCACAGCGTAGTTGGCTTAATCTGACATTTATTATTTGTAAGGTTTATCTGTTATGTGTGGCACCATGCCCACTGTCAAGAGAATAACTTATTGGTAAATAAGGGGGTTAGTATTATTAACGGGTTCAACAAACCGAACCCGAAGGCGATCAGGCAGGATTAGGGATATCGATGAAGGTTACGTCAAAACCGTGATGATCTGCCAACCACTCGCCCAACGCCTTGACACCTCCACGTTCCGTGGCGTGATGACCCGCAGCAAAAAAGTGTACCCCCAACTCACGAGCGCTATGGATGGTTTGTTCAGACACCTCACCACTGATAAAAGCATCCACACCAAAACACGCAGCGCTATCGATAAATCCCTGACCGCCACCGGTACACCAGGCGACCTTGCGTATATGCTCAGGGGTATTATCGCCACAGTGCAATACTGCACGACCAAGACGGCTTTCTATGCGCCTTTGCAGTTCGCTGCCGCCCAACGGTTGCTCAAACTCACCATAGGGCACTAAAGGTTCAACCTCACCGAGCACACGGATCCCCAAAAGTTGCGCCAGTTGTGCGTTATTCCCCAGCACCGGGTGCGCATCCAAGGGTAAGTGATACGCATAAAGATTGATATCATTACTCAACAACGTTTTCAGCCGGTTACGCTTCATACCGCGCACGGCAGGCGCTTCGTTTTTCCAGAAATAACCGTGATGCACCACAATAGCATCCGCCTGATGTTCCACCGCCGCATCCAGTAACGCTTGGCTCGCGGTCACCCCTGTGACAATACGCTGAACCTGCGCTCGCCCTTCCACCTGCAGGCCATTAGGCGCATAGTCCTGAAAAGCAGCACAATTCAGTTCGATATTGATCAGATTTTCCAGTTCGATGTTACGCATACTTATCTCACTTTTTCAAAATTGTTGCCGTTCGCCCTGTTCCATCAAGATAAATTTAACGCCCAGATCATTACCCTGTTCCAGTTGCTGCTTGATGATAGCTCGCACATCCTCACCTTGTTTAAGGGTTGGTTTTATATGGCTGATTACCACCGGCAGACCTTTCAATGAACCCTCGCCGCCGCTGTACTGTTGCAGATTTTTAAGCTCTTTCAGTAACCATGTTGGTGTCAAATGCCCATAAAGATGCTGATCTTCCGCTCTGTCAGGATAAGAAGTTTCTATGATCATTCCTTTCAGCTTCTTCTGCTCAATCAGTGGGCCAAGCACGCGCCAGATGGTGTCCAAATTGCGCGATTTCTCCAACACATCAGGGCCGGTATCACCAAAATAAGCAAATGCCCCTTCACGGTCAGAAACCAACAACATAGAGGAAGAGTAATTATCGTGGCTGAGTGAGTACAACACCCCACTCAAGCCAGTCAGCCCCAGAGTCACAGGTTGCTGTGGCCGCACAGTCTGCAAGCGATAAGTGCCGAGTCGAGTACCATTACCCGCATCGGTAAAATTCGGCCAGGATTTCCAGTTAAAGTAATGATTACGCAAAGTCAGTACGGTATCGGCCTGCGCATACACGGTCTTTTTCTCATCGTCCGGTGAAGCGATAATCAACCCCGCGACATGATCAAGATGTCCATGGCTGATAAAATAACTGTCGATTAATTTACGAAATATGTACCCTTGTGGCGTATAGGGAGCCGCCAGTTCAGGCGTTACCTGCGGAAAGCTGCCCTTTTCAAGCCCTCTGGCAATTCCAGGCAACAGTGTCCCTGCATCCAATGCCAGATACTGTGTCTGACTGTCACTGCGGATCAGATAAGAGGTCAGGTTGCCATCACTGACACCACCATCAACACCGAGTGCCACTACGTCAAAACCGGCCAATGCCCATGCGGAATATCCCCCTAAACAAAGAGCCAGTATTTTTTTCATCATCAGGAAGTTCCTTGCTATTGCGCTAAGATCCCTTTTGCTTGGCAACTTCGAAAGCCGCTAGCGTATCCAAACGGGCTTGCTTGTGATCGACAATCGGCAACGGATAGTCAAGCACACGTCGCTGTTTCTCCGCCCAGAGGTGAGGTTGATGAATATATTTTTCGGGTATTTCCGCCAGTTCGGGTAACCATTGACGAATAAAAACACCTTGCGGATCAAAACGCTCACCTTGAGTTGTCGGGTTGAAAATGCGGAAATAAGGCGCAGCATCCGTACCGGTAGAAGCGGCCCACTGCCAACCGCCATTATTAGCAGCTAAATCACCATCCAGCAGTTGAGACATGAAATAACGTTCACCTGCACGCCAATCGATCAACAGATCTTTTACCAGGAAACTGGCAGTGATCATCCTCAACCGATTATGCATCCAACCCGTTTTATTCAGTTGGCGCATGGCAGCATCGACGATGGGATAACCGGTTTTCCCCTCTTGCCATGCTTGTAAGGCTTCATCGTTGCTGTTCCAACAGACATTATCTGTCCAATCGATAAAAGGACGATGCTTGCATAGTGATGGATATGCCACCATCAAGTGACGATAAAATTCGCGCCAAATCAGTTCATTCAACCAACAAAACGCCCCGCTTTCCGGTGTTTCTAACACATCAGGACATTCTACATACAGACGGTTAAAACACTGCCGGGGGGAGAGTACGCCGATCGCCAGATACGGTGATAAGTTGCTGGTCCCTGCGATAGCAGGCAGATCGCGCTGTTTCGCATAGTTTTGTACCTGTTCACGGCAAAACGTACGCAACCTGTGTAGCGCAGACTCTTCACCTGCAGGATACGCATCACCGATTTCAGCGTATGGGTAGTCGAATACTTTGGGGACACTATATTCGATAGCATTTCCCCTTGCGCGGGGTGCTGGTAAGGAGGTCACATCGCTTTCGGCCAAGCGTTGGAGAAAGGCACGACGAAATGGCGTATAAACCTTGTACATCTCGCCACTACCTGTCTGCACACTACCTGGTGGTAGCAACAAGCTATCGTCGAAACCGTAGCACGTAACGTACCCTGTCAATGCCTTCTCGAGTTGGCTGTCACGTTGCAATTCATTGATTTCATATTGCCGGTTGTAGAACAGTGTGGTGACCTGGTGTTGCTGACAAAATGCTGATAGCCAAGTAACAGATTCAGCAAAATCGTGACATTGATGAGTAATCAGTTCAATCCCCCGTTCCGCAAGGGCATGTTGAACCTGCAATAAATTGGCGTAAATAAAGGCAGCTTGACGGCTGCTCATATGATGACTCTGCCACTGGTCAGGTGTTGCAATAAACACAGCTAACACAATAGCTTCAGGATCGCTGCAAGCGGCGTGAAGTGCTTTGTTGTCGGTAATACGCAGATCGTTACGTAACCAGACCAGATGAGTGGCCATAACATTCCTTGCTGTTTTAGTGACCGTAACGCAGACGCAGCGCCTCTGGATAAGGCTCAAAGTAGCGCTGCTGTGCGAGATAACTATCAGGATATTCAGCCATATAATGTTTCAACAATGTAATCGGTGCCAACAGTGGCTGCACTCCTTGACGATAGCGTTCGATCAGCTGAGCCAGTTCTTGGCGTTGTGCCCCACTAAGTTGGTTACGGAAATAACCCTGAACGTGCATTAATACGTTAGTGTGATTACGGCGAGTGGCTTTGTGCGCCAGCAAGGTCATCAGGCGCTGGCGATATTCCACGGCAAACGCGTCTAGTGAATCCCACTTTTCAATACCCGCGACAAAGCGCCCCAACTCCCGATACTCTGGCTGCGAGTGCGCCAACAACAATAACTTGTAGCGGCTATGGAACGCGATTAACCCGCCACGCGTTAACCCCTTATGCCAAAGCGTATTCAGTTCATAAAGGGCAAATACGCGTTCGACAAAGTTTTCCCGCAATACAGGATCGTTGAGACGCCCATCTTCTTCCACTGGCAACCAAGGGAACTGCCGCATCAACTCGGCAGTAAACAACCCAACGCCACTTTTGCGCGACCCGGCACCGTTTTCATCGTAGACTTTGACTCGTTCCATCCCACAACTGGGTGATTTGGCGCAAACGATATAACCACATAAATGTTGCAGGCTACTCACTCGTTGCTCTGAGAATTGTTGCATTTTATCGGTCAAATCAACATTACGGTCACTGCTATTACACAGCAATGTCTGTTGCCCGCTTTTTATCAATCTTAGCGCAGGCCGAGGGGTAGGTAGACCAATTGCCATCTCGGGGCAAATGGGTTCAAATTGTACATAGGGCGCTAGTTGTTCAACGGCAAACTCACACCGTTTATGCCCACCATCAAAACGCACAGAGCTGCCCAATAGGCAAGCACTGATGCCGATGGTAATTTTGTCACTCATATCCCGCCTCCAGCAACACAGATAATGTCGAGAGTATATCCCCAAGTTCATTCAAGTTGCAGGTAGGTAGCCAACTGGTGACAACTACTCAGCTCACTATATAGCTGGTGCAGCGCAAACCTGCCGGTCGCAGATTTCAGACTGCTCACAAAGCCCATTATTAGGTAGAACGTACCGATGGCGTCGTAACGGCGTAAGCCGCCGTAGTGCCCCTCAGTGCGCCAAGCCTGGGTATATCAGGTTAGAAGGCGACTTTGTCATCAACCTCAAACCTGCAGGTAGCAGGTTTGAACACCGCTAACAGCGACACTTCGCGAGTTCCCATAGCCAGCACTGCTGCTTGAATGGCAACGAGTATAGAAGAGATTGGAGGCGGATACGACCATACAGTGCAAGGATAAAGGGAGGATACTAAATAAAAAACCCCTCGCTATAGAAGCGAGGGGTTTAGAAAAAACGACGGCAAGTAAAAATCAGTAATAGTCGCAGGCTGCCATTTCTGCCTGTTGCAACCAGACAGGCTTATCGCTCGTTTTGGACCATACTCGGTGCAGGTAGCTGTAGAAACGTGCACGATCGTTACGGAACAGCATCACGGGTAAAGCCACAATACCGACCAGAATCACTGCGCTTCGGCGCAAGAGGATCCGATGCAGCGGGTAGGCGTGATAGTTAGACATACGAACCTCCTTCAAAATATTCGCACTGTGTTGTCAAAGCACAGTGCAATATGAACGGTTAAACAAGATAAATTGGAAACTGAACAAAATATTATCGTATTTCGTGTAATTTTACTACTCATCCGACCACTAAATTGCACAAAAAAATCGCAAAAATACCCATGAACAGGTAAATTTGTTACAAATAGGTTAATAAAAAACTCAACATTGGTTGCAGCGTGTCTTTTAGACGGTTTTTATTAAGTGGGCACTTCCATTCATCCTGCGAACAAAAACGCTATTTTTAGCTTAAAAATCAGCCATTTTTATACTTTTTTTACACCTATCGCTGCTATTTTTTCAGTTTCTTTCCAATCTAGCCTCTAGACTCAGACTATCTAAACCACACCAAGGGAGGTGTCCCATGAGTCTCAGCGTTATCGGTGGCGCGCTATTGGTTCTCTTACTACTGGGCTATCTGATTTATGCCCTGTTTAACGCGGAGGACTTTTAATGGCAGCTTCAGCCTTCTTATTGATCGCCAGTTTTATGCTGGTGCTTCTTTTACTGGCCCGCCCACTCGGTGCCTTTTTAGCGCGCCTGATCGATGGAGAACTGTTACCAGTCTTACGCCATTTGGAAAACGCTGTCTGGCGCTGCTGTGGTAATGACACCGCAGAAATGAACTGGTGGCAGTACGCACTGGCCATCATGTGGTTCAACCTACTTGGCATCGTGCTGCTATTTCTAATGTTGATGGCACAAGGTTCATTGCCACTCAACCCGCAGGGGTTTCCTGGTTTGTCATGGGACCTGGCACTGAACACCGCCATCAGTTTTGTGACTAATACCAACTGGCAGGCTTACAGCGGTGAAAGTACACTGAGTTACTTCAGCCAAATGGTGGGGCTGACAGTGCAGAACTTCTTGTCCGCCGCGACCGGTATCGCTGTTGCATTCGCTCTGATCAGGGCTTTTGCACGTCATTCAAGCGCAACTATTGGTAACCCTTGGATAGATATTCTACGTATTACTTTATATGTGCTGTTGCCTCTCTCATTCATTATTGCGCTGTTTTTTGTCAGCCAAGGCTCATTGCAAAACTTTCTGCCTTATCTGCATCTGAATACATTAGAAGGTGCGCAACAAACCTTACCTATGGGGCCAGTCGCTTCTCAGGAAGCAATCAAAATGCTGGGCACCAACGGCGGGGGATTCTTCGGCGCTAACTCCGCACATCCATTTGAGAATCCAACGGTACTGACCAATTTTGTGCAAATGTTAGCGATATTTCTGATCCCCTGTGCACTTTGCTTCTCTTTCGGTCAGGTTGCCGGTGAGAACCGCCAAGGTCATGCCCTGATCTGGGCGATGGCCCTGATCTTTATCGTTGCCGTGATTGTCGTTATGAACGCTGAACTGTCAGGCAATCCGCATTTAAGTGCCCTAGGTAGTAGTAGCAACATCAATATGGAAGGTAAGGAATCCCGTTTCGGTATTCTCGCCAGCAGTATGTTCTCGGTAGTAACCACCGCAGCCTCCTGCGGTGCCGTTAACGCCATGCTCGACTCCTTTACGCCAGTAGGCGGCATGATACCTATGTGGCTGATGCAGATTGGCGAAGTGGTATTCGGCGGCGTGGGCTCCGGTCTGTATGGCATGCTGTTGTTCGTTTTGCTGACCGTGTTTATTGCCGGGTTAATGATTGGCCGGACACCAGAATACCTCGGCAAAAAAATTGATGTCTATGACATGAAAATGACCGCTCTGGCCATCCTAGTAACACCCACTCTCGTGCTACTGGGAAGCGCATTAGCCATCGCCACCGATGCCGGCCGCGCGGGTATTCTCAACCCAGGTGCGCATGGTTTCAGTCAAGTGCTGTATGCCCTTTCCTCTGCCGCTAACAACAACGGCAGCGCTTTCGCTGGCTTAAGCGTGAATACCCCGTTTTACAACCTATTATTGGCCTTTGTAATGTTCGTAGGCCGTTTCGGGGTGATCCTGCCGGTTCTGGCCATTGCGGGTTCCTTATGTGTCAAAAAACGCCAGCCTGCAGGTAACGGAACGTTGCCAACTTATGGGCCGCTGTTTATCGGCCTGTTGATCGGCAGCATCCTGCTGGTCGGGGCACTAACCTTTGTTCCAGCACTGGCGCTGGGCCCGGTAGCCGAACATTTACAGCTTTGGTTGGCCAACTAACCGTCACAATAGAGAGAAAAAGACGATGACTCGCAAACAACGTGCGCTATTTGAACCTGCACTGGTGCGTACCGCACTGATCGATGCGGTGAAAAAACTGGAGCCTCGTGTCCAGTGGCGCAACCCAGTGATGTTTGTTGTGTACATTGGCAGTATCCTAACCACTGCCATCTGGCTGACGATCTTGATAGGTAAAACCGAGGGTAACGCTGCGTTTACCGGCAGCATCTCACTGTGGTTGTGGTTTACCGTACTCTTCGCCAACTTCGCCGAAGCCCTGGCAGAGGGGCGCAGCAAAGCTCAGGCAGAAAGTCTGAAAGGAACCAAAAAAACCAGTTGGGCGAAGAAACTCGTCTCGCCAAAGCACGGTGCCCCTACCGAGAGAGTATCGGCAGAAAGCCTGCGTAAAGGTGATATGGTGTTGGTTGAGGCTGGTGACACCATCCCTTGCGATGGCGAGGTGCTTGAAGGGGGTGCCTCGGTCGATGAAAGTGCCATTACTGGCGAATCTGCTCCGGTTATTCGCGAATCGGGTGGTGACTTCTCTTCAGTCACGGGGGGGACCCGCGTCCTGTCTGATTGGCTGATCGTACAATGCAGTGTCAATCCGGGAGAAACCTTCCTCGATCGCATGATCGCTATGGTAGAAGGTGCCAAACGTCGTAAAACACCTAACGAAGTTGCCCTGACTATTTTGCTGGTTGCGTTGACCATTGTGTTCGTACTGGCAACGGCAACGCTGTTCCCTTACTCACAATACAGCGTAGAAGCCGCGGGTAGCGGCACCATAGTATCAATCACCGTGTTGGTTGCTTTACTGGTTTGCCTGATCCCGACCACCATCGGAGGGCTACTGTCTGCCATTGGTGTCGCCGGAATGAGCCGGATGCTGGGTGCCAACGTCATCGCCACCAGTGGACGGGCAGTGGAGGCGGCTGGTGACGTAGACGTATTGCTGTTGGATAAAACCGGGACCATTACTCTTGGTAACCGACAGGCTTCTGAGTTCCTACCTGCACCAGGTGTCAAGGAGCAAGAGCTGGCAGACGCCGCACAACTCTCATCACTGGCTGATGAAACACCAGAAGGCCGCAGTATTGTGGTACTGGCAAAACAACGCTTCAATTTACGTGAACGTGATTTGCAGGCGTTGAACGCGACCTTTGTTCCTTTCTCGGCACAAACGCGTATGAGTGGTGTCAACGTGCAGGATCGCTTGATCCGTAAAGGCGCGGTAGATGCCATTCGTCGCCACGTAGAATCCAATCATGGCCATTTCCCCCGTGCCGTAGACGATCTGGTGGAAAGCGTCGCGCGTACCGGTGGCACACCGCTGGTCGTGGCCGAAGGGTCACGGGTGCTCGGCGTGGTCGCACTGAAAGATATCGTTAAAGGTGGGATTAAAGAACGCTTCGCCGAGTTGCGTAAAATGGGCATCAAAACGGTGATGATCACCGGGGACAATCGTTTGACCGCTGCTGCTATCGCTGCCGAAGCGGGCGTAGACGATTTTCTGTCAGAGGCCACGCCTGAAGCCAAACTGGCGCTGATCCGGCAGTACCAGGCGGAGGGTCGCCTAGTGGCAATGACCGGTGACGGGACAAATGATGCCCCCGCTTTGGCACAAGCCGACGTGGCGGTTGCCATGAACTCTGGCACTCAAGCTGCAAAAGAAGCAGGTAACATGGTTGACCTTGACTCCAACCCTACCAAGCTGATTGAAGTGGTGCATATTGGCAAACAAATGCTGATGACGCGCGGCTCACTCACCACTTTCAGTATTGCCAACGATGTAGCGAAATACTTTGCCATTATTCCCGCAGCCTTCGCGGCAACCTATCCACAGTTAAATGCGCTGAACATTATGCAGCTACACTCCCCTTCCTCCGCCATTATGTCGGCGGTGATCTTTAACGCATTGGTGATCGTGTTCCTAATTCCACTGGCGTTGAAAGGCGTGAGTTATAAGGCGATGAGCGCCGCAGCACTGCTGCGGCGAAATCTGTGGCTGTATGGCGCTGGGGGATTGCTGGTACCGTTTGTGGGGATCAAGCTGATCGACCTGCTGTTAACCGCGATAAATATGGCGAACTAACGCTTTCAGGCCGTGGCAATCAGCCTGCAACTTGCAGGTATGAAGAAAATAACGAGGAAATCATCATGTCTTACTTGCGCCCTTCACTGGTTATGTTGGTCCTGCTAACGCTGATCACCGGTATCGCCTACCCATTGCTAACCACCGGGTTATCACAATTGCTCTTCAACGGAGCAGCTAATGGTTCACTACTCTACCAGGGCGATAAAGTGGTAGGATCAGCTTCGATTGGCCAGAATTTTTCCCAACCGGGCTATTTCTGGGGGCGCCCTTCCGCGATCGGTGACTCGGCTTATAATGCCTTAGCATCCGGCGGCAGCAATCTAGCTGCCACCAACCCGGTTTTGGATAAAGCGATTGCCGAACGGGTTAAACAACTCCGTCAGGCTAACCCGACAATGAGCGGCCCTATTCCTGTTGATCTGTTGACCGCGTCAGGGAGTGGGCTTGACCCTCAGATTTCCGTTGCTGCCGCGCAATACCAATTGGCCCGTATCGCCCAAGCACGTCAACTCCCTGAGGCACAGGTCGCCAAGCTGATAGAAGAAAACACAGATAAGGCGACGCCAAATTTTATGGGGGAATCGGTGGTGAACGTGCTTAAACTCAATATGGCCTTGGATGCGCTGAAATAAAGGGAACCCTTATGGTGGATGAGGAACAGCTACGCCCCGATCCTGACAGCCTATTAGCATTAGCCAATGAAAAACCGCGTGGCAAGCTGAAGGTTTTCTTTGGTGCCTGTGCCGGTGTTGGCAAAACCTACGCCATGCTGCAAGAGGCGCAACGGCTGCGGTTACAGGGGCTTGATGTTCTGGTTGGCGTGGTGGAAACACATGGCCGCAGCGAAACCGCAGCTCTGCTTGATGGGTTGACGATCCTGCCACAAAAACGCATCCAACACCGCGGTCGTCTGCTGCATGAGTTCGATCTTGATGCTGCCCTAGCACGCCATCCGGCATTGATCCTCATGGATGAGCTGGCACACAGCAATGCCCACGGTTCTCGTCATCCGAAACGTTGGCAAGACGTGGAGGAGTTACTGGATGCCGGTATCGACGTATTGACTACGGTTAACGTCCAGCATCTGGAAAGCCTTAACGACATCGTTGGCGGTGTTACCGGTGTGAGAGTAAGAGAAACGGTCCCCGACCATGTTTTTGATGAGGCAACAGAAGTAGTGCTGGTGGATCTCCCCCTGACGACCTGCGTCAAAGGTTAAATGAAGGGAAGGTATATATTCCTGGCCAGGCAGAACGTGCCATTGAGCATTTCTTCCGCAAAGGTAACCTGATTGCTTTGCGCGAGCTGGCACTGCGACGCACCGCTGACCGCGTCGACGATCAAATGCGAGCCTTCCGCGAAACCCAAGGGCGTGAAAAAGTCTGGCATACGCGCGACAGTATCTTGCTCTGCGTCGGCCATACCAGCGGCAGCGAAAAACTGGTGCGTATCGCTGCGCGGCTGGCGGCTCGCCTTGGTTGCCACTGGCACGCGGTCTATGTCGAAACACCTAAACTACATCGCCTGCCGGAAAATCAGCGGAGAGCTATTCTGCGGGCTTTACGACTGGCACAAGAGCTGGGGGCAGAAACAGCCACCCTTTCCGATCCCTCGGAAGAGCGCGCGGTATTACGTTATGCGCGGGAACATAATCTGGGGAAAATCATTATTGGCCGCCGAGGTGAACAACGTTGGAAGTTACGTGGCAGCTTTGCCGATCGCCTTGGCCACCTTGGACCAGATCTCGATCTGGTGATCGTGGCATTGGAAAACGATGCACCGCTGCCACAAATCAAAGAGCATGATAGCCGTACCTTTAGCGAAAAATGGCGTTTTCAATTACGAGGATGTGGCGTGGCCGTAGCGCTATGCGCCATCATAACGCTGATGTCGCAATGGTTACTCCCAGGCTTTGATCAAGCTAATCTGGTGATGGTCTATCTGTTGGGTGTGGCTATTATCGCGTTATTCTATGGCCGCTGGCCTTCGGTACTGGCGGCAGTCATCAACGTTGCCAGCTTCGATCTCTTTTTTGTCCAACCCAAATGGTCGTTTGCCATTAGCGATATGCAGTACCTGCTGACGTTTGCCGTTATGCTAACCGTGGGTATCACTATAGGAAATCTGACAGCTGGGGTTCGCTACCAAGCCAGAGTTGCGCGTTATCGCGAACAACGAGCACGACATTTGTATGAAATGTCGCGTGGGCTCAGTAAAGCATTAAGCAGTGAAGATATTGCTAAAACCAGTCGCTATTTTCTTTCCAGCAGCTTTCAGGCGAAAGCCGCATTACTACTGCCACAAGAAGACGGTTCTTTAAAACAAGTGGTAGCTGAAGAAGGGGGTCTACTGTCGGTGGATGAAGCCATCGCACGCTGGAGTTATGGCAAAGGTCTACCTGCCGGTGCGGGCACCGACACCTTGCCCGGTGTCCATTACCAATTGATGCCACTAAGCACCTCCAAACAGACGTTTGGTCTGTTGGCTATTGAGCCAAATAATCTGCGCCAACTTATGGTGCCGGAACAACAGCGCTTGCTACAGACTTTCGCTGTGCTGATTGCCAGTGCTTTAGAACGTCTGCACCTGGCGCGCAGTGCAGAAGTCGCCAAACTAGAGGCGGAACGGGAGCAGCTACGCAATTCGTTGCTGGCTGCACTCTCGCACGATTTGCGAACACCACTCACCGTCCTGTTTGGCCAGGCGGAAATACTCACACTGGATTTGGCGGCTGAAGGCTCTAAGCACGCAACGCAAGCCAGCCAAATCCGCCAGCAGGTGTTGAGCACTACTCGCCTGGTGAACAACCTGCTAGATATGGCACGCATCCAATCCGGCGGTTTTAACCTGCGCAAAGAGTGGCAATCCTTGGAGGAGATTGTCGGGGCGTCTCTGCATATGCTGGAACCACTACTCATGCTGCATCAAATCAAAGTTGAACTACCCAAAGAGATGGTGCTGGTCAATTGCGACGGAAGCCTACTTGAACGCGTTTTCACTAACCTGTTGGAAAATGCCAATAAATATGCAGGTTCCGAAGCAACTATCGGTATACGTGCGCATTGCCTACCAGAATGGCTTGAGGTCGAGGTTTGGGATAACGGTCCAGGTATTCCGGCTGAGCAAACACAGCTTATCTTTGATAAATTCTCTCGCGGCAATAAAGAGTCAGCAATTCCTGGCGTGGGCTTGGGGTTAGCGATTTGTCGTGCCATTATTGAAGTTCACGGCGGTCGTATCTGGGCAGAAAATCGCAAAGAAGGCGGAGCCAGCTTCCGCTTTATGCTGCCGCTGGAAAAAGTCCCTGAGCTGGAGGGAGATGATATTGACCTATGATCGAACGATAGAGGCCCCGTGACCACATCGCCAACCAATATTTTGATTGTTGAAGACGAAAAAGAGATCCGGCGCTTTGTAAGAACCGCGCTGGAGAGCGAGGGTTTGCGGGTGTTTGAAAGTGAAACGCTGCAACGTGGGCTGATCGAGGCCGGCACGCGTAAACCAGATCTGATCATCCTTGATTTGGGGTTGCCTGATGGCGATGGATTAAACTACATCCGCGATTTGCGTCAATGGAGCACAATTCCGGTGATCGTGCTTTCAGCACGCCATGCAGAAGAAGACAAAATTTCCGCATTGGATGCCGGTGCTGATGACTATCTGTGCAAACCTTTTGGCATTGGGGAATTGTTGGCCAGAGTGCGAGTTGCGCTACGTCGCCACTCCGGTAACTCACAAGAAAATCCTGTGGTAACCTTCTCGGATATCACTGTCGATCTGATCAACCGCAGGGTACTGCGTGATGGTGAAGACCTGCACCTGACACCTATCGAGTTTCGTTTGCTGGCAGAATTACTGGCAAACTCCGGCAAAGTAATTACCCAGCGCCAATTGCTGAGCCATGTCTGGGGACCCAATTACGTTGAACACAGCCATTATCTACGGATCTATATGGGCCATCTGCGACAAAAGCTGGAAACAGATCCGGCACGCCCAAAGCATTTACTGACAGAAACCGGCGTTGGTTACCGGTTTATGCCATAACTCATGTGGACGCTACTAACAACGATCTAGGGAGCCACTCGCGCGAGCATAAAAAGAAAACACTATTTTGCGGAGGCCAGTACTGCACTGACGATTTCAACGGCTTCGTGCTCTATCTTTTCGCGATGTTCAACCCCGAGGAAACTCTCACAGTAGATCTTATAGGCTTCTTCGGTGCCTGAAGGGCGAGCAGCAAACCAACCATTATCAGTCATCACTTTCAGGCCACCAATCGAAGCTCCATTACCCGGCGCGGTGGTCAAACGTGCAGTAATCGGATCGCCTGCCAACGTGCTGGCTGTTACCATTTTTGGCGACAACTTCGACAAGGCGGCCTTCTGTGCTGACGTTGCTGGTGCCTGTAGACGGTTATAACTCGGTGCCCCAAAGCGTTTAGCCAGATCATCATAATGATGCTGCGGATTTTCTCCGGTGATTGCTGTTATTTCTGCCGCCAGCAGACACATGATGATACCGTCTTTGTCTGTAGACCAAGGCGTACCGTCAAAACGCAAGAATGAAGCCCCAGCGCTTTCCTCACCACCAAATCCAAGAGAACCATCAAACAGCCCCTCAACAAACCATTTGAAACCCACGGGGACTTCTATCAGTTGGCGATCCAGATCGGCAACCACACGGTCGATCATCGCACTGGATACCAAAGTTTTGCCCACAGCAACATCCTCCCTCCACTGCGGACGATGTTGGAAAAGATAATTGATGGCTACCGCCAAATAATGGTTCGGGTTCATCAGGCCCTTTGGCGTGACAATACCGTGGCGGTCATAGTCTGGATCGTTAGCAAAGGCCAGATCGAATTTATCACGCAGAGCCAACAAACCGGCCATTGCCGACTCAGAAGAACAGTCCATGCGAATGATACCGTCATGGTCAAGGTGCATGAAACGGAAAGTCTGATCGATCGAATCATTAACCAACGTTAAATCAAGTTTGTAATGCTCGGCAATCCGCTGCCAGTATGCAATGCCAGAACCACCGAGTGGATCAACACCAAGCTTCAGCCCCACCCGCTGAATAGCTGGCATATCAATAATTTCCACCAGCCCAGTGACATAAGGCTGTACCAAATCCTGAGCATGAAGATAGCCACTATTCCAGGCTTTTTCCAACGATTGACGTTGAACACCCTGTAATTTAAGTGTCAGTAGCTCATTGGCGCGTTTTTCAATCACCGAAGTTAGATTAGTGTCAGCGGGGCCACCGTTTGGCGGATTATACTTAATACCACCATCTTCCGGCGGGTTGTGCGAAGGCGTAATAACAATGCCGTCAGCGACTGCTCCGCCTTTACGGTTGTGCGACAAGATAGCATGTGACACAGCCGGTGTTGGTGTGAAGCCATTATCTTCTTGTACAACAACCTCAACACCATTGGCAGTCAAAACTTCCAGCACGGAAATGAAGGCGGGCTCAGAGAGAGCATGAGTATCCTTGCCTACATAACAAGGGCCAGTGGTGCCCTGCTCGCGGCGAACTTCGGCGATAGCCTGTGCTATCGCCAGGATATGCGCTTCATTAAAACTCTGGCGTAAAGCACTGCCACGGTGCCCTGATGTGCCGAATTTTACAGCATGAGCCGCATTACCGATTTCCGGTTCAAGCACATAATACTGTGACGTTAGTTGAGCTACGTTGATCAAATCACTTTGCTGAGCGGGTTGCCCGGCACGTGGGTCATTCGCCATCGACTCTCTCCCTTATGCCAGTACCGCGGCCGGGCAACATATCGCTTACGACCACCGTCACAGGCTGTTTGCTAAATTAGACAGTACCGCAAACTTTCTCGATCAGTTCCGCCGGGAACTGCATAGCCTGCATGATGTGTTCGATCATGCTACGCTTGCGGCCAGTATTAGTGTTAGTAATCACCCAATAAGGCGTACCTGAAACCTGCTTGGGTTTAGTATGCGTTCCGTTTGCCAACAACGTTTGCTGATCGCCAGCAAAATAGGTACGAGTGCGCCCATGCAACGCATCGGTTGCTATTGAAAACCCTTTTGGATCAATAGAATATAAAGTGGAAAGTATCATCATAAAACGATTTATCGCTTTATTCTGTTCGGTATACTCATTCGACAACAGTAGTTCATGCACAACACGCTCATGCGACAGTTTTGCTGGAACGGCAACAACAGGCATATTAGCCTGAGCCGCCTCAACAACAGTTGACATGTTACGTGCAGGAATGCCTGCGGTAAATTTCAGCATGCGCCGTAAAATATCAGACGCACTTTCACCAATGTGCTGCGTATGGCTGGCAATGTAGCGGTAAAGTTCTTCGTCAACTTCTATAGTTTTCATCTTTATCCAAAACGATAATGCAATTGATTTTTATGGTATTTAAAGAAAAACTTAATTTTCACCTACATATTTATATATCTGGTTTTACTGTAATTCACTGCCTTTGGCTAGATTAACAGACTCTAGAGGACCCGCCAACTTTACCGCTATGACTTTGGGGAATGTTTAGAAAAAGGGTGGCTGGTACAGATAACTGCAAATCTAACATCAGGCTGTATCCGCTAATTACGCACCAGCACTATTGAACGGTCATCTAGAGCAGAGAACAACAATACGGCGATGGCGATCAAACAAGAAAATCCAAGTTCAGGTTTCCTACTTCAGCACTCGCGAACTCTGGGTTTGGCATGAAGAGCCCACATGACTCATCAAGTAGATCAATATCATGATACCTTAACCAAATATCTCAACGTCATGAACTTAACCATGAAACTACATTATCAATTGTTGCCCCAAGAGGTTTCCACCACGGCAACATTACCCATCGTCTTGATCCATGGCCTCTTTGGCAATCTGGACAACCTGGGCGTGCTAGCACGCGATCTGAGCCAACACTATGATGTGTTGAAAGTCGATCTACGCAATCATGGGCTTTCCCCGCACTCTACCGAGATGACTTATCGAGCGATGGCAGAAGATTTGTTAACTCTGTTGAATGCGTTACGGATAGATAAAGCCATCATTATTGGCCATTCTATGGGAGGGAAAGCGGCAATGGCATTAACAGCAATAGCCCCCGAGCGCATTGAAAAACTGATAGTGATCGATATAGCCCCCGTGGCATACAACACCCGTCGTCATGATCGGATTTTTGCTGCTCTGCAAGCTGTGAGCGATGCAGGCATCACACAACGTCAACAAGCAGCCCTATTGATGCGCCAATATCTGGATGAAGAAGGCGTGATCCAGTTCCTGCTGAAGTCCTTCCATGCGGGAACCTGGCGATTCAACCTGCCGGTATTGATTGAACAATACGAAAATATTATCGGCTGGCAGGATATTCCTCCCTGGCCACGTCCAGCGTTGTTTATCCGTGGTGGGCTTTCTCCTTACGTACAGGATAACTATCGCGAAGGCATCATCCGCCAATTCCCACAAGCTCGTGCTCATGTTGTTGCTGGTACCGGTCATTGGGTTCATGCAGAGAAACCAGAGAGCGTATTACGGGTTATTCGTCGCTTCCTTGACGTTTCATAAACGTGTAATGGCGAAAAAACGTGCTAAAGATAATGGCTTAGCGTGCTTGTGGCCAAGTTTGGCATTGTCGGTGCGCCCTCCGCTAGGGTAAGATGACGCGCTATAATTTTGCCGCCCAGTCCAACGTGTGAGTCAGCGCAGGCTGGGGGTGAATTTGGTTAGGGTTTTTTGGCCTGAATTGTGTTAATCAAGCTTTCCAACAACGCGATACACTTGAGAACCTGCCATTTGACAGGCTCCGGATATAGCATTTTTGGGATGCAAACTCCCTTGCAGTACCGCTACCTACTATGGCAAAAGAACAAACGGATCGCACGACGATAGATCTGTTCGCGGATGAGCGCCGTCCGGGGCGCCCGAAGACCAACCCGCTCTCCCGTGATGAACAGCTCAGAATCAATAAGCGCAATCAACTGCGGCGTGACAAAGTACGTGGTTTAAGGCGTGTGGAGCTAAAAATTAACGCTGATGCGGTAGATGCCCTTAACCAACTGGCTGGTCAGCGCAATATCAGCCGCAGTGAGTTAATTGAACAGATGCTGTTAGCACAGTTGGCGGAAGAGTATCCTGAACAATGATCTTGTTAAAGGCATGGCGTTAAGGATGGTGCCATGCCTAATCAGCACGTATAGATAAGTCAAGGCATCGCATAAACATGATAAAACCTTGAGGCAAATTTCTGGCATGATACGCATTTACGGATGAGAAACCGTGCCTTATGTTTAAGATAATCCGGGTGTATAAAGGCGGCAAACGCTAGCCTTAAGATGCAATGTCGACAGGTAGTGCGCAGCCAACCCCAGATAATTTGAACGATGAAAGCACGTTCTCATACCGCGTTTACGCAATACAATCCATTGAATTAAAAGGTTATCTGTAATATGGCTCATGTAGGCATTTTCTTTGGCAGCGATACTGGCAATACCGAAAACATTGCCAAAATGATCCAAAAAACTCTTCGCCAGAAATACGGCAACGATGTCGCCGAAATTTACGACATTGCCAAGAGCAGCAAAGAAGATCTGGAAGCATTTGATATTTTACTGCTTGGTATCCCAACCTGGTACTACGGGGAAGCACAGTGTGATTGGGATGACTTCTTCCCAACGTTGGAAGATATCGATTTCAACGGTAAGCTGGTTGCCTTATTCGGCTGTGGCGATCAAGAAGACTATGCGGAATACTTCTGTGACGCCATGGGGACGATTCGGGACATCATTGAACCACACGGTGCTGCTATCGTGGGCCACTGGCCGACTAAAGGCTACCATTTCGAGGCCTCTAAAGGGCTGGCTGATGACCATCATTTCGTTGGTCTTGCCATTGACGAAGATCGCCAGCCTGAACTGACCAACGAACGTGTTGAAGCCTGGGTTAAACAGATCAGCGAAGAACTGAGCTTGGCTGATATCGTCGGATAAATACGCCATTTGGCCTGTACCGTACAGCCCCTTCCCCTTAATTGTACCGCTGTCGGTCAATTAAGGGGCGCAGCCAAACCCCACAAAGCAGCCTGCGACAGTGCAAAGATAGCTTTGTTAGTGGCTAAAGGTTACTATTTACAGTAACCGGTTCTATAATGAGACGCAGTTAACTCTTTGTGCCAACCGATTGCCACAGGCGATAACGCCTTAACTTGATTTGCATAGTAACAGGACTGAACCCGCATGACTGACAACAACAACGCATTGAAGAAGGCCGGCTTAAAAGTCACGCTTCCGCGACTCAAAATCCTGGAAGTATTGCAGGACCCGAAATGCCATCACGTCAGTGCGGAAGATCTGTACAAAAAACTGATAGACATGGGTGAAGAGATAGGTCTGGCAACCGTATACCGCGTGCTGAACCAATTCGATGACGCCGGCATTGTCACTCGTCACAACTTTGAAGGTGGCAAGTCTGTATTCGAACTGACACAGCAGGACCACCACGATCACCTCATTTGCCTTGATTGTGGCAAGGTGATCGAATTCAGCGATGAGCCTATCGAAGTACGCCAGCGTGATATCGCCAAACAACACGGTATTAAGTTGACCAACCACAGTCTGTATCTGTACGGCCACTGTGAAACAGGTGACTGCCGTGCAGATGAGTCACTACACGATAAAAAATAACTTCACGCCAAGCGTATTGAGAAAACCGCCTTCATTGCATGGCGGCTTTTTTGTTTTTACAAGTTACCAAAAATCCCCGGCCCCCCTTGGGATAGCGATGGTAAAAATCTGACAAAGTAACAGCGCGCTCATACAATACTTGTTACGACTACAACCTAACCCAACCGCCAGGGTGCAGATGGGTTAGGTTAGAGTATTACGCCTTAATTGGCTCTGCACGGCTGAAGCGTTTGCCATCCGGACTAACCGCACGGATGATCACCTTACCCACCACGGCAGGACGCGACTTGTCATCATAACGCTGCCACTGTTTTCCCCCATCAGTTGAGTATTCAATACCCAAGCCTGGCAGAGAAATATTTGCCTCCAGTGTACCACCGATGATACGTGCCCCTGGTACTGGCAAGCGATAGCCCACACCACTTTTATCCAGCTTGGCTAGTTCACGTTGCCCGATCAGGTTGGCAAAGCGCATCCAGTCTTTTTCCAGCGTTCGGATATCCACCAGATGGGTTTCTCCACCCTTATATTCACGGCCAGCTTTATATTCCTGTTCCCAATTTGCACGGTGCCAAGCTCTTTCAGCAACGGACAGAACGCGTGGGAAGATCATGTATTCCATTTCCTGATCGGTGCGTTGTGTTTCACTCCACATCTGGGCAGAAAGACCATAGGCGCCCGGCCATGGCTTGTCGCTCTTGGCAGCAAAATAATTACCGTCGCGGTCAACCGAGGTTTCAGCATTCTGCGGCAGGTTATTTGGCGCAAAGCTGAAGATTTTCTGTTCATCGCTGAAACGAGTTCCCCAGTAATAACCACGCTCGTTCGGGTTAACTTCGTACGGAAAGTCCAGATAGACGTAATCGGGGTTGGAGATAATCACGTCATAACCTTTGTTCGCCCAATCATTAGCCGAGTCGAAACCTCCCCAATACAGCGTATCCCAGAAGTTCACCGCAACATGCTTGGTGGCAAATGCCTGCGAATCTTTCGCATCCTTTAGCCCATCCTGCCACGCCTGCATTCTGTCGATGCCGTGTGATTTCACCAGTTGGCTGACCTCCAGCCCGAAGTAACTAGGCAAATGTTCCATGTCTTCCACTTTGCCGTTTTTGATCATCTGCTGGCACACCTGAGATTTAGCCCAAGGTTTATCTTGCTTGCTCAGATCCAAAATACCTTTGCCAGCCTCTGGGTTCTTAACATCGGTATAGCCAGCGCCCAAACGGATATTTTTTGCTTCATCACCGCCAAAGTGCCAGGTTTTTAGCGGTTGCCCAGCTTCCTTGTGCATCTGAGCGATTTCACCGATCACTTTGTCGACAAAGTTCTTCGATGAATCCAGACATGGGTTTAAGTAACTCTGACGGTTGAAGTACTGGACAGAGGTGGTATTGGAGGTGTCGGTCGGGTCAATCAGGCGAAACTCATTCGCCTCTTTCTCTTTACCCTCGGCATGCAGTTTCTTATAACGCGCTTCCATTGAGATTATCGCTGCACGAGCATGTGCCGGCATATCAATCTCGGGGATCACTTCAATCTGACGCGCCTGAGCATATTTAATGATGTCGATGTACTCTTGGCGAGAGAAGAAACCACCGTGCGGCTCTGGACCGGAACCATACTGTGGCAACAGGCAGCTTGTCTCGCTTAAATCATGGCAACGCTGCCCTCCCACCTCAGTCAACTCCGATATACCTGGGATCTCAATGCGCCAGCCTTCATCGTCCGTCAAATGGAAATGGAATTTATTCAGCTTGTATGCAGCCATCTGATCCAACAGGCGCAATACCGTCTCTTTGTGATGAAAGTTACGCGCAACGTCGAGGAAGATACCGCGATACTGGAAGCGTGGGGCGTCTTTAACCTCTAGCGTAGCAATCTTCTTGCTGCCATCAGATGGCAGTAAAGAGAGGATGGACTGCAGGCCATAAAACACCCCAGCCTGATCGAAACCGGTAACCATGGCCCCTTGCTCACCAATCTTGAGCTGATAAGCCCCCGACACTGCAACATTACCTTTAAAGATACCAGGCTGAATATCGGTTTTTATCGGATAACCAGTTACATTATTGGTAATACCCAGTAATTCAAAACGCTCTCTGATTACGTCAGCAGCTGGTCTGGGTAACGCACTCGGTTCCAAAGCAACACCGTTACCCAAATCAACATCATGTTGATGGATCTTGATCTCCATCGGGGTAGGTATGATCTGACCGCGCAGTGCCGCCATTGGCATCACTCTCAAATCCTGGTTTTTAGCAAAACGGCTTTCCGGCTGCATCAGGATATTGTTGTCATCCTTGGTGCGTTTCCACTGGTCGCCGGTGAACGGGGATACAAACTGCTCTATATCTTCCGTGTCGGTATTTTCCAAGACCCTCGGTTTGGCATCACCTGAGGTTGCATACCAGCGAGGGATAAAGTCATTGCGGAACAGTTGCCAATATTCAGCAGTAATCGGGATTTCAACCGCTCGATTCGCCGGGAAATGAGTGAATTTTTCGGTAGGTTCCAGTCTGTAAAGATCGCCAGTCAGGTGGGTAATTCTGAATTGTTCGTTATCCACTTTCAGCGTCTGACGTGGACTATGGAAATAGATCGCCCAGTCTTTACCTTTGATTTCCTGCCCATCATTACTCAAGGTCATTAGCACTTTATGGCAGGATGCCCAGTCTGCCCCCAGCTTAGCGCAATCGACACCCCGTTCACCCGCACGGTTATCTTGCATCTTGAGGTTTACTTTCAACTGACTGAGTCGGTCAACCAACTGCGGGTTCGCCATAGCCGGTCCTGTACTTCCTAGGAACTCAACGCTTGCCATCAGGGCGGCAAAGACACTCATCTTAAACTTGTTCATCTTCTTCAACCTATAGTGTGATCAGTTGTTGTAAGTACAAATTTTTTCAAAATCAGAAGACGGTGAATAAAGCGGTAACGATGAATTTAACATCTTTCTCATCCTGAAATATGTCGCCGTAGCAGTCGCTCCAATTCGGGCATAGATGCTATTTTGGATTATTCAGAAACAGGAAAAGTGAGGCTGGTTTAGCAGATATAAAAGCGCAGCCTAAGCTGCGCTTGCTTTTGGGACAATACTGTATTAGTGCTATTCGCTAATTTTCGCCCAGGTATCGCGTAATCCAACGGTGCGGTTGAATACCAGACGTTCGGCCGAAGAATAACGACTATCGGCGCAGAAATAGCCTTCGCGCTCAAACTGGTAGGCTTTTTCCGGTTGTGCTGCTGCCAGGCTTGGCTCGACAAAACCCTGCTTGATAACCAGTGACTCCGGGTTAATCGTGGAAAGGAAGTCATCAGCAGCCCCTGGGTTAGCCACACTGAACAGACGATCATACAAACGGATTTCGGCTGGTATGGCATGGGCGGCAGATACCCAGTGGATAACCCCTTTTACCTTGCGGCCATCGGCAGGATCTTTGCTCAACGTCTCTGGATCATAGGTACAGAAGATGGTGGTGATCTCACCAGTAGCATCTTTCTCTATACGTTCGGCCTTGATGACATAGGCGTTGCGTAGACGAACCTCTTTACCCAACACCAGACGTTTGTACTGTTTGTTGGCTTCTTCACGGAAATCTGCACGATCGATGTACACTTCGCGACTGAAAGGGACCTGACGACTCCCCATTTCCGGTTTGTTAGGATGATTAGGCATGGACACCATTTCCACTTCATCCGACATATTCTCGATAACCACCTTCACCGCGTCCAATACCGCCATGGCCCGCGGTGCATTCTCATTAAGATCGTCACGAATACAGGACTCCAACGCCATCATCTCGACGTTATTCTCCTGCTTGGTCACACCGATACGCAGGCAGAATTCACGGATAGAAGCGGGGGTATAGCCACGGCGACGCAGGCCCGAAACGGTCGGCATACGCGGATCATCCCAACCTTCCACTACCTTCTCTGTAACCAATTGGCTCAGCTTGCGCTTGGACATAATGGCGTATTCAAGATTGAGGCGCGAGAACTCATACTGACGCGGATGGCACGCAATAGTGATGTTATCTAGCACCCAGTCGTATAAACGGCGGTTATCCTGAAACTCCAACGTACACAACGAATGGGTGATCCCTTCCAACGCATCGGAAATACAGTGGGTAAAATCATACATTGGGTAGATACACCACTTATTACCCGTCTGATGGTGCTCTGCAAACTTGATACGATAAATCACCGGATCGCGCATAACGATAAACTGCGATGTCATATCGATTTTTGCACGCAGGCAGGCAGCACCTTCGGCAAACTTACCGTTACGCATCTTTTCAAATAGCGCCAGGTTTTCTTCTACCGTACGGTTACGGTAAGGGCTGTCCTCACCCGGAGCCGTCAGCGTACCGCGATACTCCCGGATCTGTTCAGCAGTCAGCTCATCGACATAGGCTAAACCTTTACTAATCAGTTCAACGGCATACTGATACAACTGGTCAAAATAATCAGAAGAATAACGAACATTACCGCTCCATTTAAAGCCCAACCACTCTACGTCGTGTTTGATGGAGTCAACAAACTCGATATCTTCTTTCGCCGGGTTGGTGTCATCGAAGCGCAGATTGCATTGGCCTTGATAATCTTTAGCAATACCAAAGTTCAGACAAATGGATTTGGCATGGCCAATATGCAAATAGCCGTTAGGTTCCGGTGGAAAACGCGTCTGTATTGACGTGTGCTTCCCTGATGCCAGATCTTCATCAATGATCTGACGGATAAAATTGGTTGGGCGGGCTGCGGCCTCACTCATATCACTCTTCCTCAAATGCAAAGCGCTTCACATAATCGTCTATGTTCCAACAAGCCACGTCAGGAAACAACCGTTAGTTTCACGAAAACACACCGCTACCGTACAAAAATAAAAAGCGGGAAAAGATCGCTCTTTTCCCGCCAGCTATGGTCATATCACTTCATTAATCGCTTAACACCAAGCGCGACCTATTTTTGGATATCAAACAGTTTCGTTTGGCCAGCAATCACTTTACCGGTTGCCAACGCTGTAAGCCCGGCATAGTCATCGGAATTGCTGACAACAACTGGGCTGATCATGGAGCGCGCATTAGCATTCAGGTATTCCAGATCCATTTCCAGGATCGGTTGGCCTGCTTTGACTTCTGCCCCCTCTTCAACCAGGCGTTTAAAACCTAAGCCCTTCAGCGCGACGGTATCAATCCCCATGTGTACCACAATTTCGGCACCTTTAACTGTTTCCAGGCAGAAAGCATGATTAGTGTTGAAGATCTTCACGACAGTGCCATCAGCAGGTGCTACAACTGTTTTTTCGGTTGGACGAATCGCCACACCGTCACCCACAGCTTTGCTGGCAAAAGCTTCGTCTGGAACCTGTTCCAGAGTCACAACATCACCTGTTACCGGTGCGACTAACGTCTGGAAAACGGCTTTAGGCGCATTAGCAACCGCCTGTGGTGTTACTTTTGGCGCTACGCTAGAGTTCGCTGAAGCCGCTGCGATCGGGCCTGAAGCCACAATATTGCGCATGGCACTAGCAATCAGTTCGGCACGTGTCCCAACGATAATTTGCACACTTTCTTTATTAAGACGAATTACGCCGGATGCCCCTAGGCGTTTAGCCAGCGTATCGTTGACCAGCGAGGAATCTTTCACGTTCAAGCGCAGACGGGTGATGCAGGCATCAATACCGGTCACGTTTTCAGAACCACCGATAACTGAAACGTAACGGCGAGCCAGTGAAGTCGTTTCGCTCTCCTCGTGATCTGTACCTGCACTCGTATTGACGTCATAACCGTCAGATTCGTCACCATCAACCGCCAGTTCACGGCCTGGGGTCATCAGATTGAATTTCCTGATCGTAAAACGGAACACAACATAGTAGATAACAAAGAACACCAATCCTTGCGGGATCAGCATATACCAATGAGTCGCCAACGGATTGCGGGTTGACAGGAACATGTCAACAAAACCAGCACTAAAACCAAAACCAGCAATCCACTGCATACTGGCAGCGATGAATACGGAAATCCCGGTCAGCACAGCGTGGATCACATACAACACTGGCGCAACGAACATAAAGGAGAATTCCAGCGGTTCGGTGATACCCGTGAAGAAAGCGGCAAAAGCACCCGCCATCATAATCCCCAACACTTTGGCTTTATTCTCTGGACGCGCGCAGTGATAAATAGCCAATGCTGCGCCAGGCAGACCGAACATCATGATTGGGAAGAATCCTGCCTGGTAACGTCCCGTAACACCAACAACCGCTTTGCCAGCTTCGATAGACTGTTGTCCACCTAAGAAATTAGGGATATCGTTAATGCCTGCCACGTCAAACCAGAATACGGAGTTCAGCGCATGGTGCAAACCAACAGGAATAAGCAGACGGTTGAAGAAGGCGTAAATGCCTGCACCAACAGAACCCAGTTTCTGAATGTGCTCACCGAAGCTCACCAAAACGCTGAAGACGAGTGGCCAAATGTACATCATGATGAAGGCAACCAAGATCATCAGGAAAGAGATGAGGATTGGCACCAAACGACGACCACTGAAAAACGATAAGGCTTTCGGCAACTCAACACCGCTGTAGCGGTTATAGATTTCAGCAGAAATAATACCGACCAAGATACCGACAAACTGGTTCTGGATTTTACTGAAAGCAGCAGGAACCTGATCAACCGGGATTTTCTGGATCATTGCCACAGCAGCAGGTGAACATAGGGTGGTTAAAACCAGAAAGCCAACAAAACCGGTCAATGCAGCCGCACCGTCTTTGTCTTTTGACATACCATAAGCGACACCGACGGCAAACAGCACGGCCATGTTGTCGATAATAGCGGAACCCGATTTGATAAACAGCGCTGCCAGGGCATTGCTCCCCCCCCAACTGACAGGGTCAATCCAGTAACCGATGCCCACTAGAATAGCGGCAGCGGGCAGTACGGCTACCGGAACCATCAAGGCCCGGCCCACCTTTTGTAAATAGCTAAGAATGTTCACCTTTTCCCCTTATTCGTCCGCGAACGGACCTTTGTAAGTAGTTTATTTGAAAGCTTACTACCTTTTAGAAATAGCATATGGCACGAATTACTCATGTGGAGTGTAAAAAAATTATTTCGTATCGCAAATTAAAACCTTATATTCTGTGATTTAAATCACTAAAAGTCAGTCTTGATTCGTCACTATGCTAGCCATTGCACAAAACTTATTTTATGATTAAAAATAATTACCGGTAATAATACCTAACACAAACTCGGCAAAGCTGCGTGTCGTTTAAAATTCAAGTTATTGCTCGCTACAGTATAGCCACAGTTTATTCTACCTAGAGGTGTATGATGAGACTTATCCCACTGAAAGACACTACACAAGTTGGCAAATGGGCTGCACGCCATATCGTTCAGCGTATCAATGCGTTCAAACCCACAGCTGATCGCCCTTTTGTGCTTGGTCTGCCAACCGGCGGCACACCGCTAGAAGCTTATAAGCACCTGATTGCGATGCATAAAGCTGGTGAAGTCAGCTTTAAGCACGTTGTGACTTTCAATATGGACGAATATGTTGGCCTACCGCAGGAACACCCAGAGAGCTACCATACGTTCATGTATCACAACTTCTTTGATCACGTGGATATTCCGCATGAAAACATCAATCTGCTAAACGGCAATACACCTGACGTTGATGAAGAATGTCGACGCTACGAAGAGAAAATAAAATCCTACGGCAAGGTTCACCTTTTCATGGGCGGCGTCGGCGTTGACGGGCACATTGCATTTAACGAACCCGCCTCCTCTCTGGCTTCACGTACCCGCATCAAAACGTTGACCGAAGAAACACGCATCGCCAATTCCCGTTTCTTCGGTGGTGATGTCAACTTAGTACCCAAATTCGCTCTTACCGTAGGTGTAGGGACTCTGCTGGATGCAGAAGAGGTAATGATCCTGGTAACGGGCCGTGGTAAGGCTCTGGCCCTGGAAGCTGCAGTTGAAGGTTGCATCAACCACTTGTGGACCATCAGTTGTTTACAACTGCACGCTAAATCCGTGGTCGTTTGTGATGAACCTTCCACTATGGAACTGAAAGTCAAAACCGTTAAATATTTCCGCGAATTAGAAGCGGCAAGCGTTAATAGTCTTTAATCTTTTTCAGGGGGCTACATGTTCGCTTTAACCCAATGCAGGATTTTCACTGGCTACGATGTGCTGGATAATCATGCGGTTGTGATTGCTGATGGTCTGATTGACAGCGTCTGCACATTGGCTGAATTGCCCGCTGGCATCGAAACTCGCGAGCTGGGTGGTGCCATCCTAGCCCCTGGTTTCATCGACGTTCAACTTAATGGCTGCGGCGGCGTACAATTCAACGATTCACTGGAAGACATATCGGAAAAAACGCTGCAAATAATGCAACACGCCAACGAAAAATCCGGTTGTACCAGTTATCTACCCACGCTGATCACATGCAGTGACGACGTTATGAAGCATGCCATCGATGTGATGCGTGAATATCTGAAAAACAATCCGAATCAAGCGCTTGGTCTCCACTTGGAAGGGCCATATCTCAGCCCAGCGAAAAAAGGCACGCACAACCCTGCCTTTATCCGCAAACCTACCCGTGAGATGATCGAGCACCTGTGTGCCAATGCTGATGTGATCACCAAAGTGACACTGGCGCCAGAAATGGTAGAACCACACTTTATCCAACAGTTGACCCAAGCGGGTATCTTGGTCTCCGCAGGCCATTCCAACGCCACTTACGATCAGGCACGTATCGGCTTCGCCGCGGGGATCCGCTTCGCCACCCACCTTTACAACGCGATGCCTTACATTTCTGGCCGCGAACCGGGTCTGATAGGGGCTATCTTTGATGCGCCAGAGGTCTATACCGGCATCATTGCCGATGGGCACCATGTAGCCTGGGCGAGTATCCGTAATGCCAAGCGGCTAAAAGGTGATAAGTTGGTTCTGGTTACCGATGCCACCGCTCCGGCAGGAGCTGATATTGACCAATTTATTTTCGCTGGTAAAACAATATACTATCGTGATGGGCTCTGCGTTGACGAACAAGGTACTCTCAGCGGTTCTGCACTGACCATGATCGAGGCGGTGCAAAACAGCGTTGAATACGCGGGGATCGCACTGGATGAGGCACTACGGATGGCTTCATTGTATCCAGCGCGAGCGATCGGTGTTGAAAAACGCTTAGGTACAATAGAAACCGGTAAAGTCGCTAACCTGACAGCATTTACCCGTGATTACAAAATCATAAAAACCTTCGTGAATGGCGACGAGGTTTAAATCAAAAATAGCGAGCAAAATTATTGATGAGTACCAGCGGACAAGCACAAATAGGGAATATTGATTTAGTTAAACAACTTAATGGCGCCGCAGTTTATCGCCTGATAGACCAACAAGGCCCTATCTCGCGCATTCAAATTGCAGAACTCAGCCAGCTTGCCCCCGCCAGCATCACAAAAATTACTCGCCAGCTGTTGGAGCGCGGGCTGATCAAAGAAGTCGATCAGCAAGCCTCCACCGGTGGTCGCCGCGCTATCTCTATTGTCTCAGAAACACGCCCATTCCATACTGTCGCCGTTCGTCTTGGCCGTCGCGATGCCACCATTACTTTGTATGACATGAGTGGCAAATCGTTGGGTGAGGAACATTACCTTTTACCAGAGCGCACTCAAGAAACGCTGGAAAATGCATTGTTCAACGCCATTACGCAGTTTATCGCAAACTATCAGCGCAAACTGCGCGAACTGATCGCCATTGCCGTTATTCTACCAGGCTTGGTGGATTCAACTTTGGGTGTCGTACGCTATATGCCACACATTGATGTCAACAATTGGGCATTAGTCGATAAGCTTCAACAATATTTCAACGTCACCAGTTTTGTCGGCCATGATATCCGCAGCTTAGCATTGGCGGAGCATTACTTCGGTGCCACGCGTAACTGTGAAGACTCGATTCTGGTACGCTTGCATCGGGGAACGGGTGCAGGGATCATCGTTAACGGTCAGATACTTATAGGTAATAATGGTAACGTAGGTGAGATTGGCCACATACAAATAGATCCTCTAGGGGAACGATGCCATTGCGGTAACTTTGGCTGTCTGGAAACCGTGGCAGCAAACGCCGCTATTGAACAACGTGTGCGTCGCCTGTTAACTCAAGGCTATCCAAGCAAAATGACACTGGAAAACTGTTGCATTGATGCGATATGCAAAGCCGCCAACCGGGGTGACTTATTGGCAAGCGAGGTGATAGAGCACGTTGGGCGTTATCTGGGGAAAGCGATAGCGATAGCCATTAACCTGTTTAATCCACAAAAAGTGGTGATTGCGGGTGAAATCACCGAAGCAGATAAGGTATTGTTACCCGCCATCCAAAGCTGTATTAATAATCAGGTTCTGAAAGAATTCCGTAAGAATCTGCCAGTAGTAACTTCTGAACTCGATCATCGCTCGGCAATTGGTGCTTTTGCCCTGGTCAAACAGGCAATGCTAAACGGTGTACTTTTACAGCAACTGCTGGAAGGCTAGGCTGCATACCTCAATTGCACTTAATGCTGTGCCGCAGCCCCTCAGGACTAAGGCTATTAAGAAGTAGTTAAGCTATTTTTTGGTAGAGGCTCACTCAGTGTTTGCTGCTCTGCTTTCATCATGAGAAACCGCGACAATGATTATTAAGAACGTAATATGTGACATCGACGGTGTACTACTGCATGACAATACCCCGGTTCCAGGCGCAGACCAGTTTCTCGCACGGGTCCAAGAACAAGGGATGCCGTTGGTAGTGCTGACAAATTACCCATCTCAAACCGAGCAGGATCTGGCTAATCGCTTTTTGGCTGCTGGGCTGAACGTGCCAGAAAGTGCGTTTTATACCTCTGCCATGGCGACTGCCGATTTTCTGCGTCGTCAGGAAGGCAAAAAAGCCTATGTTATTGGTGAAGGTGCGCTCATACACGAATTGTATAAAGCCGGTTTTACTATTACTGACATCAATCCAGATTTCGTCATCGTCGGCGAAACGCGCTCCTATAACTGGGATATGATGCATAAAGCAGCCTACTTCGTGAACCAAGGAGCGCGCTTTATCGCCACCAACCCAGATACCCATGGCCACGGATTGGTTCCTGCCTGTGGTGCGCTATGCGCCCCGATTGAAAAAATCACTGGCCGTCAACCTTTCTACGTCGGCAAACCAAGCCCATGGATCATTCGTGCCGCCCTAAACAAGATGCAGGCACATTCCGAGGAAACAGTGATTGTCGGTGATAACCTGCGCACCGATATTCTGGCGGGCTTCCAAGCCGGGCTGGAAACCATTCTGGTTCTATCAGGCGTTTCTACGCTCGACGATGTTGAAAAGATGCCGTTCCGCCCCAGCCATATTTACCCTTCTGTTGCAGATATTACGATTTTTTAATCTATAGCAGCCAGCATCGATACCTGGTTTCAGAAGCCGTTATTCAACCGAAAAATAGCATTCAACAACATCGGTGTGTGATGTTCACGGCTTAACGCTAATAGAATATCGCCACCGACGGTAACTTTTTCCCCTAACAATCGCTTTAACGATCCCCGCTCCTGTACCGTTAGCAGAAGCTGTCATTGCACATTCCAATTTGCTTGATGTCGGTTGATGTTTATCAGCATCATATATATACCCAAAATAATTCGAGTTGCTTGTAGGCGGCAACTGAGCGAAGCCCCAAGAGCTTACTCAGGTAAGTGACTGGGGTGAACGAAGGCAGTCAACACCCAAGCAACTTGAAGTATGACGAGTATATACGCTCACCTAATTAATCCGGCCCCAATAAACTGACAAAGTATCAGTCATGCAAATTGACTTAACCTCGTCAATAACCGTTGCGAGGGCAGGCGCATTTATTGGCGCCGAAGATATGCACCAGCACGCGCTGCGAATACAGTAAATTTCCAGAAAATTTCCTCGTCGCTCAACTCAATGATTCGAAAAATGAATTTTTAACAAAAAAAGTTGTAGGAAAATGAATATTCCCTAATTTTTACTGGCTTCCCTCTGACTATTTTTCATCTCAATGCTAAATCGCTTGCATCCTCCTTATGTTTTGCCGCATTTTCATAATCAGAAGGCAACAAAGCCGCGCTTTTATGATTAAAACTGGCATGTTGCACATCAACATTACAGCCACAAAAAGTCGCTAGGAGAGTTTGTATGTGTTCTATTTTCGGTGTGCTAGATCTGAAGTCCGATTCTGTTGAACTGCGTAAAAAAGCGTTGGAGTTGTCTCGGCTGATGCGCCATCGCGGCCCGGACTGGTCCGGCGTTTATGCTAGCGACAAAGCCATTCTAGTCCATGAAAGGTTATCGATTGTCGACGTGAATAACGGTGCCCAACCGCTTTACAACGCTGCACGTACGCATGTTTTAGCCGTTAACGGTGAAATTTATAACCACCAGGCATTACGTCAAAAGCTGGGGGATCGTTACGAATTTCAGACAGGTTCAGATTGTGAAGTCATCTTGGCGCTGTATCAGGAGCAAGGTCCGGGCTTCTTGGATGAGCTACAGGGCATGTTCGCCTTTGTGCTGTACGATACGGAGAAAGATGCCTATCTGATTGGCCGCGATCATCTCGGCATCATCCCGCTATACATGGGTTTTGATGAGCACGGTAACCGGTTTGTCGCCTCCGAAATGAAAGCGTTGGTTCCTGTATGCCGTACCCTCAAAGAATTCCCTGCTGGCAGTTACCTGTGGAGCCAGGATGGTGAAATCCGTGAATATTACCAGCGCGATTGGTTTGATTTTGACAATGTCAAAGATAATGTCACCGATGCCAACGCCTTGCGTAACGCGCTGGAAGAGTCAGTGAAAAGCCACCTGATGTCTGACGTGCCCTACGGCGTGCTGCTCTCTGGTGGGTTAGACTCCTCCGTCATTTCCGCCATCACAAAAAAATATGCTGCACGCAGGGTAGAAGATGATGAACGTAGCGAAGCCTGGTGGCCACAGCTTCACTCCTTCGCCGTTGGCCTTGAGGGTTCACCGGACCTGCATGCGGCACAGGAAGTGGCTAATCACCTTGGCACCGTACATCATGAGATCCATTTCACCGTGCAGGAAGGTCTGGACGCTATCCGTGATGTGATTTATCACATCGAAACCTATGATGTTACGACTATCCGTGCCTCAACACCGATGTACCTGATGTCACGTAAAATTAAAGCTATGGGCATCAAGATGGTGTTATCTGGCGAAGGGGCTGATGAGGTGTTTGGTGGCTATTTGTATTTTCATAAAGCACCAAATGCCAAAGAATTCCACGCAGAAACCGTACGTAAACTGCTCGCGCTACATATGTACGACTGCGCACGTGCCAATAAAGCCATGTCTGCCTGGGGAGTGGAGGCGCGTGTTCCCTTCCTGGACAAGAATTTCCTTGATGTAGCCATGCGTATCAACCCACAGGACAAAATGTGCGGTAACGGTAAAATGGAAAAACATATTATCCGCGAGTGTTTTGAATCTTACCTGCCAGCAAGCGTGGCTTGGCGTCAGAAAGAGCAGTTTTCCGACGGGGTCGGTTACAGTTGGATCGACACTTTAAAAGAAGTCGCTGCGCAGCAGATTAGCGATAAACAGCTTGAAACTGCAGGTTTCCGTTTCCCATACAACACACCAACCTCTAAAGAAGGCTACCTGTATCGTGAGATCTTCGAAGAGCTGTTCCCGCTGCCAAGCGCTGCAGAATGTGTCCCAGGTGGCCCATCGGTAGCTTGCTCTTCGGCGAAAGCCATCGAATGGGACGAATCTTTCAAAAGAATGGACGATCCTTCTGGTCGAGCTGTGGGCGTACATCAGTCGGCCTATAATCAATAAATATCAAGATGCAGGTAGACTGTTGCTGCCACCGGTTTCACAGGGATCAGTCACACAGTCCCAGCAACTTGAAAAACAAAAGGTATAGGGTGTAATACTCGGCGGGCCTACTGGCCCGCTTTTTTGTTGATATTCACCACCAGCGGTCGCGTAATTTGATGATTTTATCGACACACTGTTCACAACCCAGACAAATGGAACGTTCAGTCGCTTTTTCGGGAAAAAACTTGTTGACGCAAAACGACCATATACGCATAATGCGCCCCGCAACACCGATGAAGGTAGAGCAAAAAAGATGGCTACGTAGCTCAGTTGGTTAGAGCACATCACTCATAATGATGGGGTCACAGGTTCGAATCCCGTCGTAGCCACCATAATTTGCGGGAGTGGCGAAATTGGTAGACGCACTAGATTTAGGTTCTAGCGCCGCAAGGTGTGCGAGTTCAAGTCTCGCCTCCCGCACCATTTTCCTTCATTGTCATGCATACAGCAGTTGGGGTATCGCCAAGCGGTAAGGCACCGGTTTTTGATACCGGCATTCCCTGGTTCGAATCCAGGTACCCCAGCCATTTTTTCATAAAAATGATACGCTGCTAGTCAATTGTATTATTGGGGTATCGCCAAGCGGTAAGGCACCGGTTTTTGATACCGGCATTCCCTGGTTCGAATCCAGGTACCCCAGCCATACAGCACGCTTGACCCACAAAAATAATTCAAGATAATGGCTACGTAGCTCAGCTGGTTAGAGCACATCACTCATAATGATGGGGTCACAGGTTCAAATCCCGTCGTAGCCACCATGACTTAAATTTGTACTACAATTGGGGTGTCGCCAAGCGGTAAGGCTCTGGTTTCTGATACCAGCATACCCAGGTTCGAATCCTGGCACCCCAGCCAAGTTCAAAAAAGCTCGCTCAAGCGAGCTTTTTGCTTTGTTGGTCCTGCAAACACTATCAGCCATATTATATAAAACTCCCTCATTAAGACGTTTTCACTCGCCATGGGGTAGGCTCTAAGTAATGATGACTCAAGCCTATTACAGGCCGAGTGCATATTTCAGCGCGCGCTCTTTTAGCTTACCTGCCCGTTGCGCTGCCATAAGTGCCAGATTGCGCACAACCCCTAACGGCGCCAAATTATTGCTAAATATGCCGTAGAAAAGATCCATACCACTTTGCATCACTAAGTTATCTGCGCGACGACGACGCTGATAACGCATCAGAACATCTTCACAAGCCCAATCCTCGCCTTTCTCACGTGCAACGGTTACAACGTCTAATAGCGCATCCACGTCACGATAACCAAGATTTACCCCCTGCCCAGCGAGTGGATTAATGGTATGCGCTGCATCTCCGAGCAATACTAGTCCCGTTTGTACATAACGTTGCGCATGACGACGCACCAGAGGAAACGCTCCAGCAGCATGAGCTTTTACAGCTCCTAAGCGGGGGGGAAAAGCAGCAGCAATCTCCTTTTCAAGCTGCGTCATGGACAACGCCAGCAACTGGCGGATGCGTTCTGGTGTGTCATACCAAACCAGCGACGCCCATTGATCATAAAGGGGTAAAAAAGCCCGTGGTCCTGAAGGAAAAAATTGCTGCCAAGTGACATCCTGCTGCGGGGCTGCTGTTTCCACGGTAATCAACATACACGTTTGACGATATTGCCAACCGCTCGTCCCAATAGCCGCCATCTGCCGTACTTGCGAATGAGCACCATCAGCACCCACTACCAAACGTGCCTGAAGTACCTCTGCAGAGCTCAATGTTACTTGCCAGTGCTCTGGCTCACGATGCATAGATTGCAGTTTGGCTGGGCAATACACCGCTATATTTTTGCACTGTTCAACTTGCTGCCACAGCGCTAGTTGTAAAATACGGTTCTCAACCATACACCCGAGTTCAGGCAACCCTAAAGACGCGGCATCAAATACGACGCGTGAAGATTCCCATTCCCAAGTTTCCAGCCTGCGATAAGGTGCTACTCGCATCTGTTCCACTGCCGACCAAACATCCAGTTGCTTCAACAAACCAACAGAAGCACAACCAATCGCGGAAATACGCAGATCCGGAGGACTTTGAGCATCGAAGTTTTGAGGTGCCTGATGTTCTAACAGCGCTACCGAAAGCCCCGCACGAGCCAATCCTAACGCAGCTGCAGCACCAACCATCCCACCGCCAACTACAACGGCATCAACCTGTTTTTGATAAGTCATCATTTTGGTTATACTTGTTCGTTAATTGAAAACCGTGCTACTGGTTACGGCGTGTCTGTTAGGTTGTCACCCTCAACTACGCACAAACGCCGCTGGCAATTGAGAGAGACAGCCTAGTGTAACGGATTTTTAATCTGGCTTCAGGTCGCATACTGCTTTCACCCCGCTGGTCACAACCGCGTCAAATGTTTACAATGTGCCTCCTACATGACATGTAACGCAATTTCCTCTCCGCACTGAGTGATGGCAAGTCAATGACGAAAAAACTACATATCAAAACCTGGGGCTGCCAGATGAATGAGTATGACTCATCAAAAATGGTAGATTTACTGGGAAGCACACACGGTTATGAATGGACCCAAAACGTCGAAGAAGCTGACGTGTTGCTGATGAATACCTGCTCGATACGCGAGAAAGCACAGGAAAAAGTTTTCGATATGCTTGGTCGCTGGAAACAGCTGAAAGAAAAGAACCCGGCACTAATCATCGGTGTTGGCGGATGCGTAGCTTCACAGGAGGGTGAGCTTATTCGTAGCAGAGCCCCTTGTGTCGACATCATTTTTGGCCCACAAACGCTGCATCGTCTGCCGGAAATGATCAACCACGTTACTGGCACACACAGTCCAATCGTTGATATCAGCTTCCCGGAAATCGAAAAATTTGATCGTTTGCCCGAACCACGAGCAGACGGCCCTACTGCCTTTATTTCGATTATGGAAGGTTGTAACAAATATTGTACCTACTGCGTGGTCCCTTATACCCGTGGTGAAGAAGTGAGCCGCCCAAGCGATGATGTGCTGTTCGAAGTGGCCCAACTTGCAGCACAAGGTGTGCGCGAAGTGAACCTGCTAGGTCAGAACGTTAACGCCTATCGGGGGGCAACCTACGACGGTGGGATATGCTCGTTCGCCGAGTTATTACGCTTGGTAGCGGCGATCGACGGTATCGACCGCATTCGCTTTACCACCAGCCATCCTATCGAATTTACCGACGATATCATTGCGGTTTATGAAGATACTCCTGAGTTGGTCAGCTTCCTGCATCTGCCAGTACAAAGCGGTTCGGATCGTATCCTGACCATGATGAAACGTGCGCATACCACGCTGGAATATAAAGCCATTATCCGCAAGTTGCGCAAAGCGCGGCCCAATATCCAAGTCAGTTCAGACTTCATTGTCGGCTTCCCTGGGGAAACACAGGCAGACTTTGAACAGACCATGAATCTGATTGCTGAAGTCAACTTCGATAACAGTTACAGCTTCATGTTCTCTCAACGTCCTGGTACGCCAGCGGCAGATATGGTCGATGACGTCAGCGAAGAGGAGAAAAAACGGCGTTTGCACATTCTGCAAGACCGAATCAACCAACAAGCGATGCAATATAGCCGTCGCATGCTTGGTACCGTGCAACGCGTTTTAGTCGAAGGGCCTGCGCGCAAAAACATCATGGCGCTGTTTGGTCGTACCGAGTGCAACCGTGGGATCACCTTCGAAGGTACACCCGATATGATCGGTCAGTTTGTGGATATCGAAATTACCGAAGCTCGAACCAATTCACTGAGCGGTACGGTGATACGTACCGAACAACAAATGGAACTGCGGGTGCATGAATCTCCCCAATCAGTGATCGCACGTACTCGTAAGGAAGATGAGTTGGGCGTCGGTACCTTCCAGCCTTAAGGCTAATTTAGCCAGGCTGTGTCCCTTCGCGTTTTTTCTGCCGGACAGTTTCTGTCCGGCGCCCCGCCATAGTTCAAGTTGTTTGCTCCCCCAGTCACATAGTGATTGTGCTCCTGGGGACGATGAGACTCATCCATGAGGTTCATCCTAAGGGCCAATGCAAGCGCTGTTCAAATCTGTTAGCGATAGATTTGTCACAGTCTTTCTGCTTTCATGCAACGCGGGTTATTGTGGATATCTATACCCAAAATAATTCGAGTTGCTTGTAGGCGGCAACTGAGCGGATCCCTAGTCACTTACTCAGGTAAGTGACTAGGGTGAACGAAGGCAGCCAACAACCAAGCAATTTGAAGTATGACGGGTATATTTTCTTTTTTATTTTGTTTATGAGGCAACACAATAATGCAACTCCCACACTGCCCTAAGTGCAATTCCGAATACACCTATCAGGATAACGACCTGTTTATTTGCCCTGAGTGTGCTCATGAATGGGGTGATAGTTCACTTGCGGAAGACACTGACTCTCTGATCGTGAAAGACGCTAACGGAAATCTGCTGGCCGATGGCGATGCCGTAACGGTAATCAAGGATCTGAAAGTCAAAGGCAGTTCTTCAATGCTGAAAATCGGAACCAAAGTGAAGAACATCCGTCTGGTAGAAGGCGATCACAACATCGATTGCAAAATCGATGGTTTTGGCCCGATGAAGCTGAAATCCGAGTTTGTTAAAAAGAACTGATCTCATCTGATCGCCACGTTACTTCATACCTACAGGCCAACCTATTTGGCCTGTTATCACTTCCTACCCTTGAATTCCGCCTCAGACGCACAGATAGTTCAGGGTGTACTTGCGCCCACGCAGTACTCCATGAATAATTCAAGATAGAGAGCTTCAGGTTTACCCTGACCGTACGTAACGAAAACGCGTTACGTGACATCAACCAGGCCCTATTTGAGCCTTGAGGAATCATTTGAACGTCGCAACACAAGAAATTCTGTTAGAGCCCGCAGACAACAACCGCCTGCTTAGCCTGTGTGGCCCATTTGATGACAATATCAAACAACTTGAGCGCCGGCTGGGGATTGAAATCAATCGCCACGATAACCGCTTTAAATTGGTTGGCAAAAACATTTGTGTCGTCGCTGCCGCTGATATCCTTCGCCATCTGTATGTGGATACCGCTCCCATCCGAGGTGTGATCCCAGATATCGATCCAGAACAGATCCACCTGGCCATCAAAGAGAGCCGTGTTCTGGAGCAAGCCGCCGATAGCATTCCCGATTACGGTAAAGCGGTAACCATAAAAACCAAACGCGGTATGGTCAAACCCCGCACTCCAAATCAGGCACAATACATCGCCAATATTTTTGCCCACGACATTACTTTCGGCATTGGGCCAGCGGGAACAGGCAAAACTTATCTGGCCGTTGCAGCAGCCGTTGATGCACTAGAACGCCAGGAAATACGGCGTATTCTTTTAACCCGTCCAGCCGTTGAGGCCGGTGAGAAGCTGGGCTTCCTGCCGGGCGATTTAAGCCAGAAAGTTGACCCATATCTGCGCCCACTGTATGACGCATTGTTCGAAATGCTAGGCTTCGAGCGTGTGGAAAAGCTGATCGAACGTAATGTGATAGAAGTCGCTCCCTTGGCCTATATGCGTGGCCGTACGCTGAATGATGCTTTTATCATTCTTGATGAAAGTCAGAACACGACCATTGAACAGATGAAAATGTTCCTGACACGTATCGGTTTTAACTCAAAGGCGGTAATCACCGGGGACGTGACCCAGATCGATCTGCCACGTAACCAGAAATCCGGTTTGCGTCATGCCGTGGAAGTGTTGTCTGAAGTCGAAGAGATCAGTTTTAATTTCTTCCATAGCGAAGACGTTGTACGCCATCCGGTCGTCGCTCGAGTCGTTATCGCCTATGAAGCTTGGGAGGCCGCCGAACAGAAACGCAAAGATGCTATTGCAGAACAGCGCAAACACGAAGCACAATCCCCCTCAGGGCAGGAAATACCATGAGTCAGGTCATTCTTGATTTGCAAATCGCCTGCGCCAACGCGGAAGGATTACCGGCTGAAACCACGTTCCAGCGTTGGCTGGAAAACGTGTTGCCACAGTTTCAGGAAATGGCAGAGGTGACTATCCGTGTGGTGGATGAGGCGGAAAGCAACGAGTTGAATTTAACCTACCGCGGCAAAGACAAACCTACCAACGTGCTATCATTTCCTTTTGAGGCTCCGCCAGGAATCGAATTACCCTTGCTGGGCGATTTGATCATTTGCCGTCAGGTGGTTGAACTCGAAGCGATTGAACAACAGAAAGTGCTGGAAGCACACTGGGCGCATATGGTTGTTCACGGCTGCCTTCATCTGCTAGGGTATGATCACATCGAAGATGATGAGGCCGAAGAAATGGAATCTTTAGAAACCGAGATTATGCAGGAAATGGGATATCCCGACCCTTACCTCGCGGAAAAAGATCCTCTCTGATGTTAGCTGAGTACCCCACAGCCCCATGGGCTGCCGCTAACTTTAACAACTCTGACATGAGTGATATTAACTAAAACGCCATGAGCGACGACCATTCACAAAACAATGACAACCCCAGTCCCAAAAAGGGGTTCTTTACTCTAATCCTTAACCAGTTGTTCCATGGTGAGCCCAAAAACCGTGGCGATTTGGTGGAGCTGATCCGTGATTCCGAGCAAAACGATCTGATCGATCCCGATACCCGAGACATGCTGGAAGGCGTGATGGATATCGCCGAGCAGCGCGTGCGCGACATCATGATCCCGCGCTCCCAGATGGTAACGCTCAAGCGTAACCAACAACTGGAAGAGTGTCTGGACGTAATCATCGAATCCGCCCACTCACGCTTTCCGGTGATTAGCGAAGATAAAGATCACATCGAGGGCGTTTTGATGGCCAAGGATTTGCTGCCGTTTATGCGCACAGATTCTGAACCATTCAGCATCGACAAAGTATTACGCCCTGCCGTAGTGGTTCCAGAAAGCAAACGGGTTGACCGTATGCTGAAGGAGTTTCGCTCCCAGCGTTATCATATGGCGATCGTTATTGATGAATTCGGCGGCGTATCCGGTCTGGTCACCATTGAAGATATTCTGGAGCTGATTGTCGGTGAAATTGAAGACGAATACGATGATGAAGAAGATCGCGATGTTCGCCAACTGAGCCGCCATATGTTCACCGTAAGGGCACTGGCACCAATCGAAGATTTCAACGAAACGTTTGGTACCAACTTCAGTGACGATGAAGTAGATACCATTGGCGGTCTAGTGATGCAGGCCTTCGGCCATCTTCCTGCGCGCGGAGAATCCATTGAAATCGAAGGTTACCTGTTTAAGGTTGCAGTAGCTGACAGTCGACGCATCATCCAAGTCCATGTCAAAATTCCGGACGATTCTCCACAACCGAAACTGGAAGATTAAATCTCACATGGCTAAAGCCTCATTACTGGAACGCCAGCGGGTTCGCGCCCTGCTGGCGTTATTGTCAGGTGCCTGCGGAACGCTGGCGTTTTCTCCGTACGATATGTGGCCAGCGGCTATTGTCTCCCTGTTTGGCCTGCTGGCTGTAACTCTCAACCGCACCACCAAACAATCCGCCGTACTCGGTTTCTGCTGGGGAATGGGGCTATTTGGCACAGGGGTAAACTGGGTTTACGTTAGCATTGCTGACTTCGGTGGCATGCCGTTTGCCGTAAATATCTTTCTGGTCATTTTACTGGCAGCTTATCTCTCACTTTATACCGGCCTGTTTGCCGGTTTACTGGCATTGTTCTGGCCGCGCACCACTTGGTGGCGACTGGCGATCGCCGCCCCCGTTCTGTGGCAACTGACCGAATTCCTACGTGGCTGGGTGCTTACCGGCTTCCCTTGGTTACAGTTTGGCTATAGCCAGATAGACGGGCCATTGAAAGGTATTGCACCTTTATTGGGTGTTGATGCCATCACATTTATCTTGATGTCTCTCAGTGGATTGCTGGTCTTTGCCATCCATCAGCGCCGCATCACACCAGCTATCATTGCCATAGCCATGTTGCTCTTGCCTTGGCCACTGCGCCAACTGCAGTGGTTTACACCGCAACAGGAAAAAGCGGTAAACATTGCCATGGTCCAAGGCAATATTGAACAATCGATGAAGTGGGATCCAAAAGCGCTGCTGACCACACTGCAAACCTATTTGGATGAAAGCCGTCCGTTTATGGGCAAGGCTCCCATTATCATCTGGCCTGAGTCAGCTGTCCCGGATATTGAAGGTAATCAGAACGGGTTTCTAACCATGATGGACGGTCTGATGCGAACCAATAATAGCAGCCTGATCACGGGCATTGTTGATGCTCGCGCCACGCCTCAAGGGACAAAAATCTTCAACAGCATGATCGTGCTTGGTGAAGAAACACCCTATAGCTATCCTGCTGCCAATCGTTACGACAAACACCACTTGGTTCCATTTGGTGAGTTTGTCCCGTTGGAAACGCTATTACGCCCATTAGCACCGCTCTTTGACTTACCGATGTCCTCATTCAGCCGCGGTAGCTATATACAACCGCAACTCAGCGTGCGGGGTTACAACCTGACTGCAGCCATCTGCTATGAAATTGTGCTTGGACAGCAGGTACGTGATAATTTCCGGCCAGATACCAACTTCCTACTGACCATTTCGAACGATGCCTGGTTTGGGCACTCCATAGGCCCATGGCAACACTTCCAAATGGCACGCATGCGCGCTCTGGAGCTGGGCAGACCACTATTACGTAGCACCAACAATGGCATCACTGCAGCCGTTGGACCAACAGGTGACGTTATCGCAATCATCCCGCAATTCGCCCGGAAAGTGTTAGAAGTGAAGGTCACACCAACCACCGGTGTCACGCCTTATGCCCGTTTTGGCTCTATACCGGTATGGATAATTACCTTTCTGTTAGGTGTCATTGTGTTGTTTGCTGGTTTACGCCGCAGATAAAAACCATTCTGCAGATCGGGGGACCTTATGCCAAGTTTCCCCGATCTATTGCAATGGCTGAAAAATGTAAGCCAGATATCCACGAACACATTGTGCGATGACATCCGCGGGGGAATGCAGGCGACTAACGGCATTTCGGATCAAAGGCATCGGAAAGTAACATCAAAAAACAGTATATTACGCGCCGGTGCCTTAATGCGACACAACCGTCACTGCGGGGTTATCTGCATAGATTACTCCCGAATGCCATTAAGGCTTGAAAGGCCGGCGATGAAACTGATCGTGCCCGCATTTGGGACAGAGTGGTAAAAATTCAGGCGTGTAGAAAGCAAGGCGATGGTGGCACTTCTCGCAGACCAAATTACCTAGCCCGACGACCTCTCCGCTTTGATATACGCCATGGTGACTAACATCTTTGAACACCTCACGCCATTCCAACTGTGTCTTATCAGTAATATCTGCAAGCTCTTGCCACAGACTTTCTTTAATTACTCGCATGAACACGCTGTCGGTGAATTTCTCATGACTTTCTCCGTAGCTACGAGCGAACTCTTCCAGGTCGCGACGAACAGCCTGGGTCAGTTGTTCTACTTCCGTCTGGGTCAACTCCCCCAACTCGTGCAATCGCTTTTCTGCGCTGGCGACCAGTTCGTCAATGTCTCGTTCCCCATTCTTCAAACGTTCTGTCAGTGATATCACTAACTCACGGTAATACTGAGCAACCTTATGCATAGCGTCTCCCCTGATAAGCTACAGTGACAGGACTTGTTATATCAAACTACTCTTTATAACTTTAGCCGTAAATCGCTGATGCCGTTCACAAGGTGAGGGATCGGCAGATTGTGAGTCATATCATGCCAAGGTTTTGCATTAATACGCCGAGTCTGGGGGCTTGGTGTTGTTGCCGAGAGGTCTTATCAGCTATGCTATGCGAATCTATCAGTAATCAACAAAGTGCTACGGTATATCCCCGCTAGATTTCAAATCACGTGAGGTCGCCAGTACGTGAAATTCGCGACCAGGTTGAGCGTACACAGCCAATCATGCTGTAACTTGAAAGATAAAAGGATAGCTGTTTACACCTATAGGACCACCAGCCGCCATGCAAGAGCAATACCGCCCCGAAGATATAGAGCCGAACGTACAGCTTCACTGGCAAGAGAAGCAAACTTTTAAGGTTACCGAAGACGCAAGCAAAGAAAAGTATTACTGCCTATCTATGCTGCCCTATCCTTCAGGTCGCCTGCACATGGGTCATGTTCGTAACTACACTATTGGTGATGTGATCTCCCGCTACCAGCGTATGTTGGGTAAAAACGTATTGCAACCGATCGGGTGGGATGCTTTTGGCTTGCCTGCAGAAGGGGCAGCGGTGAAAAACAATACTGCCCCTGCGCCCTGGACCTACGACAATATTGAATATATGAAGAACCAGCTCAAACTGCTGGGCTTCGGCTATGACTGGGATCGTGAGATTGCCACCTGCAAGCCTGATTACTACCGTTGGGAACAGTGGTTCTTTACCAAACTGTATGAAAAGGGGTTGGTTTACAAAAAGACCTCAGCGGTTAACTGGTGCCCACACGATCTCACCGTACTGGCTAACGAGCAGGTTATCGACGGCTGTTGCTGGCGTTGCGACACCAAAGTCGAGCGTAAAGAGATCCCGCAATGGTTCATTAAAATCACTGACTATGCCGATCAGTTGCTAAACGATCTGGACACGCTTGAAAGTTGGCCAGAGCAGGTTAAAACCATGCAGCGCAACTGGATTGGCCGCTCAGAAGGGGTGGAGATCACCTTCAATGTGGCCAATAGCGATGAGAAAGTCACCGTTTATACCACCCGACCAGATACCTTCATGGGGGCGACTTATGTCGCTGTTGCCGCTGGTCATCCGCTGGCGCAGCTTGGTACGAAAAACAATCCAGCGTTGGTCGAATTCATCGATGAGTGCCGCAACACTAAAGTGGCTGAAGCAGACATGGCCACAATGGAAAAGAAAGGCATGGCTACCGGCCTGTTTGCCATACATCCATTGAGTGGAGAGAAACTGCCAATCTGGGTTGCCAACTTCGTCTTGATGGAATATGGCACCGGTGCAGTGATGGCTGTTCCGGCCCACGATCAGCGTGATTGGGAGTTCGCCAGCAAATACGGGCTGCAAATCAAACCGGTTATTCTCAACCTTGACGGCAGCGAACCAGACGTTAGTTCAGAAGCGATGACCGAAAAGGGCAATCTCTTTAATTCCGCTGAATTTGACGGTCTGGATAATCTGGCTGGTTTCAACGCCATCGCCGATAAGCTGGTAGCCAAAGGTGTTGGCCAGCGTAAAGTCAACTATCGCCTACGCGACTGGGGTGTTTCACGTCAGCGCTATTGGGGTGCGCCAATCCCGATGATAACGCTGGAAGACGGTACCGTTATTCCTACACCAGAGGATCAACTGCCCGTGATCCTACCGGAAGACGTGGTAATGGATGGCATCACGAGTCCCATCAAAGCCGATCCCGATTGGGCAAAAACCACGGTTAACGGCCAGCCTGCACTGCGTGAAACCGACACCTTCGACACCTTCATGGAATCATCCTGGTACTACGCACGCTATACCTGCCCACAGTACGACGAAGGAATGCTGGACCCCGCTGCGGCAAACTACTGGTTACCTGTCGATCAGTATGTCGGCGGCATCGAACATGCCATCATGCACCTGATGTATTTCCGCTTCTTCCATAAGCTGATGCGCGATGCTGGGCTGGTTGATTCTGATGAGCCTGCCAAACGTTTGTTGTGTCAGGGAATGGTTCTGGCAGATGCCTTCTACTACACCGGTAAAAATGGTGAACGTATCTGGGTTTCCCCCGTTGATGCCAACGTAGAACGTGACGAGAAAGGTCGCATTATCAAAGCAACCGATCCTCACGGCAATGAGCTGGTCTATGCTGGCATGAGTAAAATGTCGAAATCGAAAAATAACGGTATCGACCCACAAGTTATGGTAGAGAAATACGGTGCTGATACCGTTCGCTTGTTCATGATGTTTGCCTCTCCGGCAGAAATGACCCTGGAATGGCAGGAGTCTGGCGTTGAAGGCGCCAACCGCTTCCTGAAACGCGTCTGGAAACTGGCCTACGATCATGTAGCAAAAGGAGACGTTCAGCCGCTTAATGTTGCTGGATTGAATGAAGATCAGAAAACCTTGCGCCGTGATTTGCATAAAACTATCGCTAAAGTCACTGACGATATCGGCCGCCGCCAAACGTTCAACACCGCGATTGCCGCGGTGATGGAGTTAATGAACAAACTTGGCCGTGCACCGCAGGAAACCGAACAGGATCGTGCACTGTTGCAGGAAGCCTTACTGGCAGTCGTCCGTATGTTGTATCCGTTTACTCCACATGTCTGCTTCAATCTGTGGCAAGCATTGAATGGCGGAGGAGATGTAGATACTGCTGCGTGGCCGGTGGCAGACGATGCAGCGATGGTTGAAGACTCCAAACTGGTTGTGGTTCAAGTTAATGGCAAAGTACGCGCCAAAATCACTGTACCTGCCAATGCTACAGAAGAACAAGTTCGTGAATACGCCTCCCAAGAACATCTGGTGGCTAAATATCTGGAAGGGGTCACAGTGCGAAAAGTGGTCTATGTTCCAGGCAAATTGCTTAATCTGGTCGTGGGTTAACCCAAGGAGGCTATGTGCAGCTTCGTATTATAACGTTGTTGCTGGGGTTGGCGGTGCTGGTTACCGCTGGCTGTGGTTTTCACCTGCGCGGTAACACGCAGGTGCCCACTGAATTGCAGACGCTGATGTTGGATAGTTACGATCCTTTTGGCCCCTTGACACGCGCAATACGTGAACAATTGCGCCTCAGCGGTGCCAAGATCGTCAACTACAATGCTCAACAGAAGGATGTCCCTTCTCTGCGCATTGTCAGTTCGTCACAAGGCCAAGATACGGTTTCCATCTTTCAAGATGGTAAAACAGCGGAATACCAGATGATAATGTCAGTTCAAGCTCAGGTGCTCATCCCTGGGCATGATCTTTATCCAATAAACGTCAAAGTATTCCGTTCGTTTTTTGACAACCCGTTGACGGCACTCGCTAAAGACGCTGAGCAAGATATTATCCTGCAAGAAATGCGCAAGCAGGCAGCACAGCAAATCATACGTAAGTTGGTATCCATTCATGCTGCTGCACAAGGGGAAATGCAACAGAAAGCTGCTGCCGCCACAGCCAATACCACAGCAAAATGATTCGTATCTATCCTGAACAACTCGCCGCGCAACTCCGTGAAGGAGTGCGCGCTTGTTATATATTGAGCGGTAACGAACCTTTGTTGCTCCAGGAAAGCCAAGATATGATCCGTCAGGTGGCCCAACAGCAGGCATTCACCGAACACTATAGTGTCTCTCTCGATGCCCAAACCGACTGGGATGTTATTTTCAACCTCTGTCAAGCAATGAGCCTGTTTGCCAGCCGACAGACTCTATTATTGATCTTCCCTGAAAATGGCCCTACCGCCCCGATAGGCGAACAACTGGTCAAATTGGCAGGCCTGTTACACGAAGACATTCTGCTGGTATTGCGCGGGCCCCGTCTGACCAAAGCGCAGGAGAATAGCGCTTGGTTCAAAGCGCTCGGCCCCAAAGGGGTGTTGATCAGTTGCCAAACGCCAGAACAGGCTCAACTACCGCGTTGGGTTGCACAACGGGCCAAAGCCATGCAACTTTATCTGGATGATGCGGCCAACCAGGTGTTGTGTTACTGCTATGAAGGTAACCTGTTAGCACTGTCACAAGCACTGGAGCGCCTGGCATTATTGCATCCAGACGGTAAGCTTACCCTGCCTCGTGTTGAACAAGCAGTAAATGATGCAGCTCATTTTACGCCTTTCCACTGGATGGATGCGCTATTGGCTGGCAAAAGTCAACGTGCTTGGCATATCCTGCAACAGTTGCAACAAGAGGACGCGGAACCCGTGATCCTGCTACGCACTCTACAACGCGAATTACTGATGCTGCTTACGCTGCGGCGCAAAATGGCAAATACCCCACTACGCACACTGTTCGACCAGCAAAAAGTCTGGCAAAACAGGCGTGAACTGCTCACACAGGCGTTACAGCGTTTGACAGAGCTGCAACTTCGGCAAGCGATACGATTGCTGACGCAAATAGAGATAACACTCAAGAAAGACTATGGTCAGACGGTTTGGCCACAGTTAGAAGCTCTATCAATGCTGCTTTGCGGCAAAAAACTGGCCAAGAGTTTCACAGATGCCCGCTAATCCGAAAAGCAAACAGATGCTTCAGGCATTTTTCGGAGGAACTTTCGATCCGATCCACTACGGTCATCTACGGCCAGTCGAGGCATTGGCAAAAGAAGTTGGTCTGAGCCAAGTTACCCTGTTGCCTAACCATGTTCCCCCTCATCGTCCTCAACCCATCGCAAATGCACAACAACGGTTGAAAATGGTCACGTTGGCCATTGCGGATAATTCGCTGTTTACCGTAGACGATCGTGAGTTGCATCGTACAACACCGTCCTACACCGTTGATACGTTAGAGATGATTCGTAAAGAGCGTGGCACAACATTGCCTTTGGCGTTTATCATTGGCCAAGATTCACTGCTGACATTACATAAATGGCATCGATGGCAAGCGCTGTTGGATGTCTGTCATCTACTGGTGCTCGCTCGGCCTGGCTATCATGCGCAGATGGATACGCCAGAATTGCAACATTGGTTGGAACAACATCTGGTTCGCGATGCAGAGCAGCTCAGCAACCAGCCTAACGGCTATATCTATCTGGCAGATACGCCTTTATTAGAGATCTCTGCCACCGAGATACGCCAACGTCGCCACCAAGGTATTAGTTGTGACGATCTGTTGCCGCGTTCTGTTCAGCGTTATATCGCGTTACAGGGTTTATATCGATAGGCCACATGCTATACTGCGCCGCTATTTTTCAAGTGTCCGCCGAAAACCTTAGGCCTTCGTAGATCAGGCTATGGTCGGAAGATGCACAGAGGCATCCAGCCAATATCATCATTCGGATTGTTATTGTGGGCAGTTGCCTACGGCAGCCTGATGAACAGAACATACCCTAGGGGGAACCTTTGCAAGGTAAAGCGCTCCAAGATTTCGTCGTCGATAAAATTGATGACCTGAAAGGCCAAGATATCATCGCCCTGGATGTTAAGGGAAAATCCAGTATCACCGATTGCATGGTTATCTGCACCGGGACCTCTACCCGTCATGTGATGTCGATAGCAGAGCACATAATCCAGGAGTCCCGTGCCATTGGCATGGAACTGTTTGGTATGAAAGGCCAGGCTGTCTCTGATTGGGTAGTCGTGGATTTAGGTGAAGTGATTGTACATGTGATGCAGGAAGAAAGCCGCCGCCTGTATGAACTGGAAAAGCTCTGGAGTTAAACCGTGAAACTGCAACTGGTTGCAGTCGGTACCAGGATGCCTGACTGGGTTCAGACTGGCTTTATGGATTACCTGCAGCGCTTTCCAAAAGACATGCCGTTTGAACTGTGCGAAATCCCTGCGGGCAAGCGCGGAAAAAATGCGGATATCAAGCGTATTCTGGAAAAAGAAGGTGAGCAAATGCTGGCCGCGGTAGGAAAAGGCAACCGAATTGTCACGCTGGATATTCCAGGAACACCTTGGGAGACGCCACAGTTGGCACAGCAACTCGAACGATGGAAGCAGGATGGCCGCAACGTCAGCCTGTTGATCGGTGGGCCTGAAGGTTTGGCTCCGGTATGTAAATCCGCCGCAGAACAGAGTTGGTCACTCTCACCGTTGACGTTACCGCATCCTCTAGTGCGTGTTTTGGTGGCGGAGAGCCTTTACCGCGCCTGGAGTATTACTGCAAATCATCCTTACCACCGGGAGTAACCGGTAGTGATAGCAACAGAGTGAAATAAAGCAACAGGATGAAAATAGAACGTAACCCTTTTCGCGACTATACGGCCGAAGCCGCCTTGTTTGTACGCCGTGCCTTGGTGGCATTTTTTATTATTCTGGTGCTCACCAGCATCCTGATTGTCAATTTGTATAATCTGCAAATCGTTCGTTTTGAGGATTATAGTACCCGTTCCAATGGAAACCGTATCAAACTGGTACCCATTGCTCCCAGTCGCGGCATTATTTATGATCGAAACGGTACACCGCTAGCGCTTAACCGCACCATTTATCAGTTGGAACTGATGCCAGAGAAGGTTGAAGACCTGAAGGCTACGCTTCAAGCATTACGCTCAATCGTCGACCTGACTGATGAAGACATCGCCAACTTTGAAAAAGAGCGTAAACGCTCACGCCGCTTTGTTCCAATCCCAGTCAAAACAGCGCTAACGGAAGTTCAGGTAGCACGTTTTACGGTAAACCAATTTCGCTTTCCCGGCGTGGAAATAAAAGGCCTTCAACGTCGCTACTATCCTTATGGCTCAGCACTTACCCACGTTATCGGCTATGTCTCGAAAATTAACGATCGCGATGCTGAACGCCTGGACGAAGAAGGTAAACTGGCCAACTATGCCGCCGCCAAGGAAATCGGTAAGCTGGGGATAGAACGTTATTACGAAGATGTCCTGCACGGTAAAACGGGTTATGAAGAAGTTGAAGTCAACAACCGTGGCAGAGTGATCCGTCAATTACACGAACAACCGCCTTCCGCAGGTAAAGATATCTATCTGACGATCGATCTCAACCTGCAACGCTATATTGAACAACTGCTGGTTGGCAGCCGTGCAGCAGTCGTGGTCAGCGATCCACGCACCGGGGGAATTCTAGCGATGGTTTCCAACCCAAGCTACGATCCAAACCCATTTGTTGATGGCATTTCTAATAAGGATTATCAGGCCTTACTTAATGATACCAACCGGCCACTGATTAACCGCGCCACACAAGGCGTATACCCGCCCGCCTCAACGGTAAAACCCTATATTGCAGTTTCAGCACTCAGTGCTGGGGTGATTACCAAAAATACCGTGGTGTTCGATCCTGGTTGGTGGCAACTGCCAGGTTCTGAAAAACGCTACCGTGACTGGAAAAAGTGGGGGCATGGTCGCCTGAACGTGATTAAAGCGCTGGAGGAGTCTGCAGATACTTTCTTCTATCAGGTAGCTTATGACATGGGTATCGATCGCTTATCGAGCTGGTTGAGCAAGTTCGGCTACGGAGACTATACCGGAATTGATCTTTCTGAAGAGCGTTCAGGACTGATGCCGACGCGCGAATGGAAGTACAAGCGATTCAAAAAACCCTGGTATCAAGGAGACACCATTCCTGTCGGCATCGGCCAAGGCTATTGGACTGCAACACCGATCCAGATGGCAAAAGCACTCAACACCCTGGTCAACGATGGTAATGTCAAGACCCCGCATCTCTTGCTTAACACAAGGATCAACGGCGTGTTGGTGCCTTTTCGTCAGGAAGAAAACAAACAGATCGGGGATATTCATTCTGGCTTCTGGGAAATTGCCAAAGACGGTATGTACGGCGTAGCCAATCGGCCCAACGGTACGGCACGGAAATTCTTTGAGGGAACTCCTTACAAAGCCGCGGCAAAATCGGGAACCGCGCAGGTTTTCGGCTATGAGACCTATAACGCCCACAAGCTCGCAGAACACCTGCGTGACCACAAATTGATGACCGCCTTTGCACCCTTCGATAACCCGACGGTTTCAGTGGCCATCATTCTGGAGAACGGCGGTTCGGGGCCTGCAGTGGGAACTATCACGCGTCAGATCCTCGACCACATTCTGTTGGGCGACAACAATACGCAATTACCTGATGCAGCCCCGCTGCCGCCAGGTATCGAAGGTGATTAAGGTAGATTATGACTGAAAGCCAACATAAAGGCTCTATCTGGACCAAGATCCATATCGACCCGACATTTCTGTTATTCATTCTGGCTTTACTGGTCTATAGCGCTTTCGTGATGTGGAGTGCAAGCGGCCAGGATATCGGCATGATGGAACGCAAAATCGGCCAGATCCTGATGGGATTGATTGTGATGGGTGTCATGGCGCAGATCCCACCACGCGTTTATGAAAGCTGGGCACCCTATCTCTATATTTTCTGTGTGACCCTCCTCATTCTGGTCGACGCTTTTGGTCAAATCAGTAAAGGAGCGCAACGCTGGCTGGATCTGGGCTTTGTACGTTTCCAACCCTCTGAAATTGCTAAAATTGCTGTACCATTAATGGTTGCTCGTTTCATGAATCGCGACGTTTGTCCCCCTTCATTGAAGAATACCGGCATCGCGCTGGCGCTGATATTTCTACCAACCTTACTGGTAGCCGCACAACCCGATCTGGGCACAGCGATCCTGATCGCTGCTTCTGGCATGTTTGTCCTGTTCTTGTCGGGGATGAGCTGGAAACTGATTGCGGGAGCCGCCGTGTTGCTGGCAGCCTTTATCCCCGTATTGTGGTTCTTCCTGATGCATGGATACCAGCGTGACCGCGTGATGATGTTGCTCGACCCAGAAAGCGATCCGCTCGGTGCTGGCTATCATATTATTCAGTCAAAAATAGCCATTGGCTCCGGCGGTCTGTCGGGCAAAGGATGGTTACACGGCACACAGTCCCAGTTAGAATTCCTGCCGGAACGCCATACCGACTTCATCTTTGCCGTGTTGGCAGAAGAACTTGGCTTGATCGGCGTTTTAGTCTTGCTGCTACTGTACCTGCTGGTGATCCTCCGCGGGCTAATGATTGCAGCACGGGCGCAAACAACCTTTGGCCGTGTCATGGTCGGGGGATTGATGTTGATCTTGTTTGTCTATGTATTTGTTAACATTGGTATGGTAAGTGGCATTTTACCGGTGGTTGGCGTACCTTTGCCTTTGGTCAGCTATGGGGGATCGGCGCTGATCGTGCTCATGGCTGGATTCGGTATCGTGATGTCGATCCACACACACCGAAAAATGTTGTCTAAGAATCTATAAGAGGTGAGTAATGCGTAAGCAATGGCTTTGGGTCAGCGCAGTTACAGTGGCGGTATTACTTTCAGCATGCACCACCACAATGGAGGAAACACAGGCTCCAGCTCCACAACAGCCCTATAACGGACCAGTGACTGAAATTGGCGGGGCTGAACCACGCTATGAGCCATATAACCCGAGCGCCATGCAGGATTATCAGGCTAATGGCAACACTTACCGTATCGTTAAAGATCCACAGAGTTTCTCGCAAACCGGCCTGGCTGGCTGGTACGGTGAAGAGGCCAACGGCAACACAACAGCCATTGGTGAGCAATTCAACCCTAACGCCCTGACCGCAGCACATCCCACCTTGCCGATCCCTAGCTATGTTCGTGTCACTAACCTGGCTAATGGTCGTCAATTGGTAGTCCGAGTCAACGATCGCGGCCCTTATACGCAAGGCAGCATTATCGATTTATCAAAATCCGCAGCCGAACGCCTCAATCTGTCCAACAACACCAAGGTGAAAGTCGACTTTATCAACGTTGCACCAGATGGTTCCTTGAGCGGCCCCGGCAGCGTCGGGACAGTAGTCGCTAAGCAGAGCTACGCCCTTCCCCCACGCCCCAATCTTGACTCAGGTGATATGGGTACACCGATACAGCAAGAAAGCCCAGTGTCTGCTGGTACAGCCGTCCACCCAGTTGATAACAGCACGTTGAACAACAATGATGCCGCTGTCTCCAAGTCACCTCATAGCAGTAGACTTCTGCGCGCACCAAGACCATTACCTGCTGGTGTACTGGAGGGTTCAGAACCACAATCGGTCATTAGTACTCCCGTTAACTCAGCAACCGCTGGGGCAAACAGTGCAAACGGCAGATTAATGGTACAGGTGGGTGCTCTGAGCAATGCCGAACGTGCGAAAAGCTGGCAACAACAGTTAAGCGAGCAATTTGGCGTTCCGGGTAAAGTCACTGCCACCGGCAGCATTTATCGCGTTCAACTAGGACCATTCGACAATCGGCAGCAAGCTACCCAGTTGCAGCAACGTTTGGCCAGCGAAGCAGAGCAACAATCCTTTATCACTGTTGCACCGTAGAGCGACCCTCTACAGGCGATAACAACCGACACAGTTTTATCTGAAACATTTCGTTTCAGGTTAATATGAGTAACCCCCCTCTGTCGGATGAATGGCTAATGCCTGCTGGAAGCCCATCTGCTATAGTGTGGCTCGTTATTTAATTTAATCTCATGGATGTTGTAGTCTCGCTCATGAAATATGTAACTTCTTTCCGCTTAATCAAGAGCATCACGCTCGGCACCATCATCGCGATAAGTGCAGCGTCAATTGCACATGCAGACGACGTTAATATCAAAACCATGATCCCAGGTGTGCCGCAAATTGATGCGGAAACTTACATCCTGATTGATTACAACTCAGGTAAAGTGCTGGCAGAATCGAATGCCGATGCGCGCCGAGACCCTGCCAGCCTGACCAAAATGATGACCAGCTACGTGATCGGCCAGGCCTTGAAATCCGGTAAGATTGGCCAGGAAGATATGGTGACTATCGGCCAGGATGCTTGGGCAACGGGTAATCCGGTGTTCAAAGGTTCCTCACTGATGTTCCTGAAACCGGGCGATCGCGTACCGGTTTCTAAATTGACGCGCGGTATCAATTTGCAATCGGGTAACGATGCCTGTGTTGCCATGGCGGATTATGTCGCTGGCAGCCAAGACGCCTTCGTTAATCTGATGAATACCTACGTTCAACAACTTGGCCTGCAAAATACCCACTTCAAGACCGTGCACGGCCTTGATGCTGAAGGCCAGTTCAGCTCAGCGCGTGATATGGCCCTGATCGGTCAGGCGTTAATCCGCGATGTCCCTGATGAATATGCCATCTATAAAGAGAAAGAGTTCACTTTCAACAATATTCGACAACTAAACCGCAATGGCCTGCTGTGGGATACTAGCCTTAACGTCGACGGAATTAAAACCGGCCATACTGAAGCAGCGGGTTACAACCTAGTGGCTTCGGCAACAGAAGGCCAGATGCGCTTGATTTCTGCCGTGCTGGGTGGCAGGACCTTCAAAGGTCGTGAAACAGAAAGCAAGAAACTGCTGACCTGGGGCTTCCGTTTCTTCGAAACCGTCTCACCATTGAAGGCCGGAAAAGAATTCGCTTCTGAGCCAGTTTGGTTTGGTGATGCCGATCGCGTAGAGTTAGGCGTGGATAAAGATGTCTATCTCACGATTCCTCGTGGCCGCATGAAAGATCTGAAAGCCAGCTATGTTCTTAACACTCCAGAAATTCATGCTCCACTGGCTAAAAACCAAGTGATTGGTAGCATTAATTTCCAACTGGATGGCAAAATCATCGATCAACGCCCACTGGTTGTCTTAAACGAAGTAAAAGAGGGTGGCTTCTTTAGCCGAATAGTCGATTACATTAGACTGATGCTCCACCATTGGTTAGGTTGATATTTGAATTAGGCGATTTCGCCCCCACATAATGATTAATACTAACTCCCGCTCAAGCGGGAGTTATGATTTTAGCTTAGCAATACCTATGGAGTGCAATCACATGCAAAAAACCAAACTGAACGAATTGCTCGAATTCCCCTGCACATTTACCTACAAGGTTATGGGTCTCGCACAACCCGAGCTGGTAGACCAAGTGGTCGAAGTCGTGCAGCGTCATGCTCCAGGTGATTACAATCCACAGGTGAAGCCGAGCAGCAAAGGTAATTATCACTCGGTTTCTATCACCATTACCGCTACCCATATTGAACAGGTAGAGACGCTGTATGAAGAGTTAGGCAACATTGAGATTGTTCGTATGGTATTGTAATTTAAATATAAAAAACAATCAGCGACCCGGTACAGGTTTTCAGCTATTCGAGTTACCTATTTAAACTTTGGTGGTAACCGGCCTAGGCTAATGGATAAACACTGGTTGAAGACTTAAGTGCCCGATATAATGCCTTTTACCACTTCCGTAACCTGACGATACCTTGCTTGCAACACGATAAAATCATTCTGCGCCAGCTTGGGTTACAGCCCTATGAACCTGTATCCCAAGCCATGCACTACTTTGCCGATAACCGCAACGAGTCAACGCATGATGAGCTATGGCTAGTGCAGCATTATCCCGTCTTCACTCAAGGCCAAGCGGGTAAAGCTGAGCATGTGCTAGTGCCAGGAGACATCCCGGTGATCCAAAGCGATCGCGGCGGTCAAGTCACCTATCATGGCCCCGGCCAACAGGTGCTGTACGTGATGGTAGACCTAAAACGTAACAAAGTGGGTGTACGCCAACTGGTCTCTGCCCTCGAAGATACCGTTATCAATACTCTCACTCATTTCAAGATCAAATCTCATGCGCGTCCTGACGCACCTGGTGTTTACGTCGGTGAACAGAAAATTTGTTCATTAGGTCTACGTATCCGCAAAGGCGGTTCATTTCACGGCTTGGCCTTGAATGTCGAGATGGACCTGACCCCATTTCAGCGTATCAACCCCTGTGGTTATGCAGGTATGCAAATGACTCAAGTCAGTGCGCTGGTACCTGGTGTTGATATAACAGATGTACATCCAATCCTGATAAAGGAATTTGTTCATTTACTCGGCTATCAAACAGTCGAGCTTCGTAACTGGGAACCTGCACAATTATGAGTAAACCGATTCAGATGGAACGCGGCGTTAAGTACCGCGACGCAGATAAAATGGCGTTGATTCCAGTAAAAACAGTGGTCACCGAGCGGCAGGAACTATTACGTAAACCTGAGTGGATGAAAATAAAGCTTCCTGCGGACTCTACACGCATTCAAGGTATCAAAGCAGCAATGCGCAAGAACGGTCTGCATTCGGTTTGCGAAGAAGCCTCTTGCCCGAACCTGTCTGAGTGTTTTAACCACGGTACTGCAACCTTCATGATACTGGGAGCCATCTGTACTCGGCGTTGCCCATTCTGTGACGTAGCCCATGGACGTCCCATTGCGCCTGATGCCAATGAACCAGAAAAACTGGCACAAACGATCGCCGATATGGCATTACGTTATGTGGTCATTACCTCGGTTGATCGTGACGACCTGCGCGATGGTGGTGCACAACACTTTGCAGACTGCATTACCGCCATTCGTGCAAAAAGCCCTAATATCAAGATTGAAACACTGGTACCAGACTTCCGTGGAAGAATGGATCGTGCACTGGAAATCATCACTGCAACTCCCCCCGATGTGTTTAACCATAACCTGGAAAACGTACCACGCATTTATCGTCAGGTTCGTCCTGGAGCCAATTACGAATGGTCACTGAAACTGCTGGAACGCTTTAAGGAAGCTCATCCAGATATCCCAACTAAATCGGGTTTAATGGTTGGTTTAGGTGAAACCAATGCAGAAATCGTGGAAGTCATGCGAGATCTACGCCGTCATGGTGTGACGATGCTGACACTCGGCCAATACTTGCAACCAAGTCGCCATCATCTTCCCGTACAGCGCTATGTCAGCCCGGCTGAATTTGATGAGATGAAAGAAGAAGCGATGGCGATGGGATTTACTCACGCAGCCTGTGGTCCTTTTGTCCGCTCTTCGTATCACGCAGATTTGCAGGCGAAAGGGATGGAAGTGAAATAAATCCAGTAATATTTTATTACGCTTCAGGGAATGAAAAGGCAGAGAAACGGATGCCCGCAAGTATCCGTTTTTATTGTTCAATGGAAAGTGCTTAAACGTCTTTTTTCTCTACGCTCTGCTGAGTAGATAGATTCTCAGCCGAACTTTGCGCTGGGGGAGTATCTTCGCCTACCGCTTTTTTGAAACCTTTAAGCGCAGCCCCAAGATCCGCCCCTAAAGTACGTAGTTTGCTGGTACCAAACAGCAATACAATCAACACTGCAATTACCAGAAGTTTGGTAATACTGATACCTTCCATATTCACCTTCTTTATTCATCTATGTTGCAAAGTGCAGCGAGGGAACAAACCTTGCCTGAGAGTATTTAGCGACTTTCTACCCGCTAAAACAAAGGTAATATGTAACAGAGTGAGATCTGACAGAGATGTTCTATGCTTTAATTATAAGGAATGTTTCCAGCCATTCTGCTTTTATTAAGAGCATGATAGGTTTTTTAATTCACATCAGGGAGTCGTTGAATGCCAATAGCACTATCGAATACGAATACCCGGCGTTCAGGTCTCAGTTTTGCCAGGCGTATTTACCATCCTCGAATCGTTGGCCTCGGGATTGGTTTCTTTTGCGTGCTTGCTGTTCTTTATCCTCTGAATCCTCCTGTTATTGTTTGGATATTGCTGACTTTTAACGGCTTTATTTGGCCACATATTGCTTACCAATGGTCGATCCGAGCCGAAAACCCATTCTCAACAGAGATCCGCAATCTTTTGATAGATTCCCTGATGGGAGGGGTATGGATTGCAATAATGGGTTTTAACGCACTACCTGCGGTGGTGATCTTGTCCATGATGGGGATGAATAATATCGCCTCTGGCGGACAAAACCTGTTCTTTAAAGGGCTGGCCGCCCAGATTATTGGTGCAGTTATAACCAGCGCATTGCTGGGTTTTCACTTCAGTCCCCAAACCTCCTTGCTACAGGTATATCTTTGTTTACCAATGATTTTCATTTATCCCGTATTTCTTGGTCTAGTGACCTACCGTACGGCAAAACGCCTAGCGGAAAAGAAGCAAGAGTTATTACGTATCAGCATGCGCGATGGATTAACGGGTCTTTACAATCGCCGTCATTGGGAACACCTATTACATAACGAATTTGATAGCTGCCGACGCTACGAGCATGCCGCCACACTGATCCTAATGGATGTTGACCGTTTCAAAATGATCAACGATACCTTTGGTCATGCACTGGGTGATGAAGCCTTGATCGTGCTGGCCGAAGAGCTGGTGCTCGGATTCCGTACTGTAGATATTGTTGGCCGCTACGGCGGTGACGAATTTGGTGCGGTGCTACCAAACACCACCGCTGAACAGGCAAGTCAGGCACTAAAACGTATCCAAGATAGACTTAACGAAACAACCTTCCGTGAAGCACCGGAGTTGAAACTGAATATCAGTGCGGGAATTGCCGATTACCGGCCAGAAATGGGGGGCTACCAAGAGTGGCTGAAAGCAGCAGACAACGCACTGTATAAGGCAAAAAAGAATGGCCGTAACCGTCTTGAGAATGCTATACAACCGTGTTAACCAAGCACGGAAGCCAACCCCACGCTGTTAATAATCCAGTGTGACTTCTTCTCACACAAGTGTTACCGATACTACAAAATGAAGGCTACAAGGTGTAGTATTTATTCTGCACGGTGAAAATACTCGAGCAGACAAACGGAGATGACATTCCTCCATAACCGCCATCGCTGGCTGATGATGTCTACGTAATCTCTCAGAGAGGTACGTAGCATTGCGACTAAACCTTTCTGAGCGTCCTCTATTTCTTAAAGGGTTTATAAGTATGTTGAGTTCTTTGCTAGCAGTTTTCATTGGCGGTGGGTTGGGCAGTATGCTGCGTTGGGCAGTGAGTCTCAAGATGAACCCATTACATCAGCATATTCCATTAGGCACGCTCTCTGTAAACCTGCTGGGAGGGTTTGTCATCGGCCTTGCTATGGCACTATTTTCGCGTATGACAAATATCGATAGTAATTTAAAACTACTGATCACTACCGGTTTCTGTGGTGGTTTGACTACTTTTTCTACTTTTTCGCTTGAAGTGGTTTATCTGTTGCAGGACGGCCGCTTTTTCTGGGCTATAACAAATATGTTGATCAATTTAGCGGGTTCGTTAGCGATGACGCTACTGGCTTTTATGTTGATTCGTTGGATCTACGGGCATTAAGTGCACCTTCAAAAGTATACGAGTCACGGCACACAGTACTATCCAGTTGATAAATAGACAAACAATCACCACCTCCCAAAGAGGTGGTTTAGGGCCGACAATAAAAAACCCGCTCATGGAGCGGGTTTTAAGAATTTCGGCTACTGTAGCTTAGATAGCGATAACGTTAGCAGCAGATGGCCCTTTGGCACCGTTCGTGATTTCAAATTCTACACGCTGGCCTTCAGCAAGAGTTTTGAAACCATTGCTAGCGATGGCAGAGAAATGAACGAAAACGTCCTTACTACCATCTTCTGGAGTAATGAAACCGAAACCTTTAGATTCATTAAACCACTTAACGCTACCTTTAATCTTAGACATCAAACTTACCTTTAACGTGAATGTAAGACACAGAATGTGTGTCTATTACAGTACAGCAATTGAACGGGATTTTGTCCACTATCTGGATCACATAAAATCGATAAAAAAGTGAAAAAAACTCATAATCCATAGCTAAGTTGCAGATTAGGCGACTATTGGGCGATAAATCGGTCAGCGAATAATTCAAAGGTTACTGATAGCAGCCCTTAGTCACTCCTGGTGTTATCACAGAGCCAAAAACTCGTCATCAAGGCAGAGAGAGTCACCTTTACTAGGCTGTGTCCCTTAACTGTCCGTGGTGCCGTCGCAGACCCTACGTACTGGGGCCATTTGCGCGCATTTCTGCGTTGTTCGCCGCTTATTTGGCCCAGCAAATCTCACGGCTCACGCCTTGCTCTGCGCGTAAATGATCGCCAGCGGCTCTCGCGTACAGTTAAAGGACACAGCCTAAAACTCAACAACACATAAAACAGGCTTTTATGGCGTGCACCGGAAAACTGTATCAGTGGAAAGTATTGCTGGTTTGCTCGCTAAAATTGACTTAGCCACATCGCGTTACTCCATTCTCTGCTCTGTCACTAGCGGCCATTCCACGCTATCATTAACGCTGTTTCGAACGATCTTATGAGAAAGACAATGAACGGTAGGATAACGACTTTTTTTGAAGACAAAGGTTTCGGTTTTATCACCGACGAGAACGGGGAAAATCGTTATTTTCACGTGATTAAAGTACAAAACCCTGAGTTGATCAAAAAGAATGCATCGGTTACTTTTGAACCAACCAATAATGCCAAAGGACCATCTGCCTACGCAGTAAAAGTCCAGGCCCCCAGCAAGTATATAACTATCGCCAATGAGAGAATTAAAATCTCCAGCATTAAATCCTTTAATACCTTCACCCAAGAGGTACCGGTGAAGGCGAATGTAGATAAAGAAAACACAGTGCTCTCAGTTGGCTTGCTGATGAATCGAATCCGTCCACAGACGGTAGAAACACCAAAAATGATGGAAACACTGCGCATGTTATCGATTATCACCTTCCAAAAAGGCACGTATACCTTCTCTGAGTACGAGATCGATATTGATGAAACAATCAAAACATTAAAAATGTTATAAGTCCGCAAAACATTAAAGCTATTTATCATCGCCTGTGTTAGCGTAAGTTTTCACCTAACGCAGGTACACACCATGTCTGAATCCACTAGTGTTAAAGGTTTCAATAACCGCACTACACAAATCGTCTGCCCCAAATGTGCCTATGTTACGCAGCAGCAATGTTCAAAACTACGCAGGCCTATTACCTTGATTTGCCCTAACTGCGGGACGCAATTTGCGCCTAAACAGGGTTAAGCCATTGCTTCTCTAGGACCTCTCGTGTTCTTGCCACCTGGGGCTACAATCAATCACCGCGTTGTTTAGTTTCCTCTATACACTGACTCAATTCTCTTACTGACCCTATGCTTGGACCTGGAGAGCATTTCAAGCCTGCATGTCATACAACTTATTCGGGTCTACGATTTAGTAAAAAAACTGCTTAGACCATATTTAACAACCTATACTTTTCTAACTATTAGTCGATCACAATAGCCCCCACTGACGTAGGAAATTAAGAAACAAGTTGCGTTCAGAAACCGCAGTCCACATACGGCTCTGAAAGTTTAGCGTACTATTTATGATTGAAAACCTATTGATATCAGTATGATATTTAAAATTTATCACTGCGTGGTCAACTAAATAAATACCTTATCCCGGCAAAGCATTTTAATAGGGAATGTTAACGGCTATGCCTGTTAATGAAAATGGGGACAACACACATGAAAAAACGTCGTTTTCCAAAATCAAAAAAAACGTTAGCACTCTTCAAAAAAACCAAGTCCACCAGAAAAAACTTCAGAAAATCCAAAGTGTCCGTTTCATTAGCCTGGGCCAATATTGTCACACAGGCTCTGTTCCCGTTAGGGGTCGCATTTACGCCCGCTGTCATGGCCGAAACCACCGATAGAAAACGCACGGCCTCACGTGGAGAACAGGCAACGGCAACCGCCGCCTCTCGCCTAGCTAACGTACTCACCAGCAACGATGCCACACAATCAGCGGAAAACCTCGCCCGGGGGGTCGCGACCAGCAAGGGCAATGAAGCCGTGCAAGAATGGTTGAATCAATTCGGCAGTGCCAAAGTCCAGCTGGACCTCGACAATGACCTAGCGCTCAACGGCAGCCAGATAGATGCGCTTTTTGCCCTCGAAGATACCCCAAGCGCCCTGACCTTCAGCCAGTTGGGGCTTCGCAGCGATGCGGATGGCGACCTCACCCTGAACCTGGGGGTTGGGAAACGTCATTTCCTTGACACCCAGATGTTCGGCTATAACCTGTTTCTCGACCGCGATATTCAGGGGCAGCATTCCCGCGGGGGGTTAGGGGCCGAATATATGCGCGATAACCTGCGGCTCTCAACCAACACCTATTTGGCTCTGGATGGCTGGAAGGATTCTAAAAACCTCGCCGGATACAATGAAAAAGCCGCCAGCGGTTTTGACGTACGTGCCGAAGGTTACATTCCCGCACTGCCCCAATTGGGCGCAAAAGTGGCCTACGAACAGTATTTTGGTGAGAATGTCGGGCTGTTTGGCAAAGACAAACTCCAATCTAATCCGCATGCCATGAGTTTTGGCGTCAACTACACCCCCATCCCGTTGGTGACATTCGGCGTTGACCATAAACAAGGCACTCAAGGGATGCAGGACACCCAATTCAATCTTGCCTTTAATTATGCCTTCGGCACGGCATTCTCAAAACAGATTCAGGCCTCGAATGTGGCGGCCAAACGCAGCCTGGCAGGGAGCCGTTATGATCTGGTCGATCGTAATAACGAAATCGTGTTGCAGTATCAGGAACAAATCCAACTCAGCGTCTCATTGCCCCCCTCATTGCAGGGAAACGCCGGGCAGACCCTCTCGTTACAGGTTAAAACCACCAGTAAAAACGGAGTGACACGGTATGAATGGGATGACAGCCTGTTGGCCGCCGCCAAGGGCAAGGTTACGGGGAGCGGGAGTCACTGGCAGGTCACCCTGCCTGCTTACATTCCCGGCGGCAACAACAGTTACCCACTCAGCCTGGTGGTATACGATAAAGCCGGCAACAAATCTCAGGTGGCCCAGACGCAGATCTTGGTAACCGGCTATGGGATTGACGGCATGCAGGCCACGTTGCAGTCTAGCCAAACGACACTGCCCGCAGACAGCCAATCGAATACTACGATTGTCTTGACCCTGAGCGATCCGAATCAGCAGCCTGTCACAGGCATTGCAGGATCCATCCAGTTGGTGGGCGAGTTTGAGGCCCAACAATCGGTACCCGTCACACCCCGTGCCGCACGGATGAGTAAGCAGAGCAAGTCCAGTGGGAAGGTAACGGCGGTAACTACCCCTGCGACACAAGAATATACGCTGAGTCGCGTGACGGAATCCCCCGAGCAACCCGGTACTTACCTGGCCACATTGACGGCAGGCAACCTGATGGGCGTCGTCAATATGACGGCTATCGTAGAAGGAACGCCTCTCGCTAACACCAATGCCAAAGTGACCCTGGTTTCCAGCCTGCCTGAGGCGGCGATTGCCGACAACGCTCTTACCGCCAGTAATAGCGGCAGCACCGTGGCCGATGGCAAAACCAGCAACCCGGTCACCCTGCCGGTGGTCGATGCCAACGGCAACCCGCTACCGGACTTCGAGGTCACCTTTACCGTGACCCAGCCGGACGGCAGCGACAGCACCGTCACGGTGAAAACTGACCAGAACGGTATAGCCACCCTACCGGTCACCAGTGAACAGGCCGGCACCGTCACCGTTACCACCAACGTCGGTGGTAAAGACGTCAGCGTCGGCATTGACTTTACTGCCGACGGCAGCACCGCCACCGTGACCGACGCTGCGCTTAAAGCCGGCAACGCTGGCACTACCGTCGCCGACGGCAAGGCCACTAACCCGGTCACCCTGCCGGTGGTCGATGCCAACGGCAACCCGGTACCGGACTTCGAGGTCACCTTTACCGTGACCCAACCGGACGGCAGCGACAGCACCGTCACGGTGAAAACTGACCAGAACGGTATCGCCACCCTGCCGGTCACCAGTGAACAGGCCGGTACCGTCACCGTGACCACCAACGTCGGCGGCAAAGACGTCAGCGTCGGCATTGACTTTACTGCCGACGGCAGCACCGCCACCGTGACCGACAACAGCCTCACCGCCGGCAACACCGGCACTACCGTCGCCGATGGCAAGGCCACTAATCCGGTCACCCTGCCGGTGGTCGATGCCAACGGCAACCCGCTACCGGACTACGAGGTCACCTTTACCGTGACCCAACCGGACGGCAGCGACAGCACCGTCACGGTGAAAACCGACGCCAACGGTATCGCCACCCTACCGGTCACCAGTGAACAGGCCGGTACCGTCACCGTCACCACCAACGTCGGCGGTAAAGACGTCAGCGTCGGCATCGACTTTGTGGCCGACGACAGCACCGCCACCGTAGCCGACGATGCGCTTAAAGCCGGCAACGTCGGCACTACCGTCGCCGACGGCAAAGCCACTAACCCGGTCACCCTGCCGGTGGTCGATGCCAACGGCAACCCGGTACCGGACTTCGAGGTCACCTTTACCGTGACCCAGCCGGACGGCAGCGACAACACCGTCACGGTGAAAACCGACCAGAACGGCATTGCCACCCTGCCGGTCACCAGTGAACAGGCCGGCACCGTGACCGTGACCACCAACGTCGGTGGTAAAGACGTCAGCGTCGGCATTGACTTTGTGGCCGACGGCAGCACCGCCACTGTGGCCGACAACAGCCTCAAAGCCGGCAACGCCGGCAGCACCGTGGCCGACGGCAAGGCCACTAACCCGGTCACCCTGCCGGTGGTCGATGCCAACGGCAACCCGGTACCGGACTTTGGGGTCACCTTTACCGTGACCCAGCCGGACGGCAGCGAAACCAACGTCACGGTGAAAACCGACCAGAACGGCATTGCCACCCTGCCGGTCACCAGTGAACAGGCCGGTACCGTCACCGTCACCACCAACGTCGGCGGTAAAGACGTCAGCGTCGGCATTGACTTTACTGCCGACGGCAGCACCGCCACCGTGACCGACGGTACCCTCAAAGCCGGCAACGCTGGCACTACCGTCGCCGACGGCAAGGCCAGCAACCCGGTTACCCTGCCGGTGGTCGATGCCAACGGCAACCCGGTACCGGACTTCGAGGTCACCTTTACCGTGACCCAGCCGGACGGCAGCGACAGCACCGTCACGGTGAAAACCGACGCCAACGGGATGGCTACCCTGCCGGTCACCAGTGAACAGGCCGGCACCGTCACCGTGACCACCAACGTCGGCGGCAAAGACGTCAGCGTCGGCATCGACTTTATCGCCGACGACAGCACCGCCACCGTGACCGACGGTACCCTCAAAGCCGGCAACACCGGCAGCACCGTCGCCGACGGCAAGGCCAGCAACCCGGTCACCCTGCCGGTGGTCGATGCCAACGGCAACCCAGTACCGGATTTTGAGGTCACCTTTACCGTGACCCAGCCGGACGGCAGCGAAACCAACGTCACGGTGAAAACCGACCAGAACGGCATTGCCACCCTGCCGGTCACCAGTGAACAGGCCGGCACCGTCACCGTGACCACCAACGTCGGCGGTAAAGACGTCAGCGTCGGCATCGACTTTATCGCCGACGGCAGCACCGCCACCGTGACCGACAACAGCCTCACCGCAGGCAACACCGGCAGCACCGTCGCCGACGGCAAGGCCACTAACCCGGTCACCCTGCCGGTGGTCGATGCCAACGGCAACCCGGTACCGGACTTCGAGGTCACCTTTACCGTGACCCAGCCGGACGGCAGCGAAACCAATGTCACGGTGAAAACCGACCAGAACGGCATTGCCACCCTGCCGGTCACCAGTGAACAGGCCGGTACCGTCACCGTGACCACCAACGTCGGCGGCAAAGACGTCAGCGTCGGCATTGACTTTACTGCCGACGGCAGCACCGCCACCGTGACCGACGGTACCCTCAAAGCCGGCAACACCGGCAGCACCGTCGCCGACGGCCAGGCCAGCAACCCGGTTACCCTGCCGGTGTTCGATGCCAACGGCAACCCGGTACCGGATTTTGAGGTCACCTTTACCGTGACCCAGCCGGACGGCAGCGAAACCAACGTCACGGTGAAAACCGACACCAACGGGATCGCCACCCTGCCGGTCACCAGTGAACAGGCCGGTACCGTCACCGTGACCACCAACGTCGGCGGTAAAGACCTCAGCGTCGGCATCGACTTTATCGCCGACGGCAGCACCGCCACCGTGACCGACAACAGCCTCACCGCAGGCAACACCGGCAGCACCGTCGCCGACGGCAAGGCCACTAACCCGGTCACCCTGCCGGTGGTCGATGCCAACGGCAACCCGGTACCGGACTTTGAGGTCACCTTTACCGTGACCCAGCCGGACGGCAGCGAAACCAACGTCACGGTGAAAACCGACCAGAACGGCATTGCCACCCTGCCGATCACCAGTGAACAGGCCGGTACCGTCACCGTCACCACCAATGTCGGCGGTAAAGACGTCAGCGTCGGCATCGACTTTATCGCCGACGGCAGCACCGCCACCGTGACCGACAACAGCCTCACCGCAGGCAACACCGGCAGCACCGTCGCCGACGGCAAGGCCACTAACCCGGTCACCCTGCCGGTGGTGGATGCCAACGGCAACCCGGTGCCGGATTTTGAGGTCACCTTTACCGTGACCCAGCCGGACGGCAGCGAAACCAACGTCACGGTGAAAACCGACACCAACGGGATCGCCACCCTGCCGGTCACCAGTGAACAGGCCGGTACCGTCACCGTCACCACCAACGTCGGCGGTAAAGACCTCAGCGTCGGCATCGACTTTATCGCCGACGGCAGCACCGCCACCGTGACCGACAACAGCCTCACCGCAGGCAACACCGGCAGCACCGTCGCCGACGGCAAGGCCACTAACCCGGTCACCCTGCCGGTGGTCGATGCCAACGGCAACCCGGTACCGGACTTTGAGGTCACCTTTACCGTGACCCAGCCGGACGGCAGCGAAACCAACGTCACGGTGAAAACCGACCAGAACGGCATTGCCACCCTGCCGATCACCAGTGAACAGGCCGGTACCGTCACCGTCACCACCAATGTCGGCGGTAAAGACGTCAGCGTCGGCATCGACTTTATCGCCGACGGCAGCACCGCCACCGTGACCGACAACAGCCTCACCGCAGGCAACACCGGCAGCACCGTCGCCGACGGCAAGGCCACTAACCCGGTCACCCTGCCGGTGGTGGATGCCAACGGCAACCCGGTGCCGGATTTTGAGGTCACCTTTACCGTGACCCAGCCGGACGGCAGCGACAGCACCGTCACGGTGAAAACCGACGCCAACGGGATCGCCACTCTACCGGTCACCAGTGAACAGGCCGGCACCGTCACCGTGACCACCAACGTCGGTGGTAAAGACGTCAGCGTCGGCATTGACTTTACTGCCGACGGCAGCACCGCCACCGTGACCGACGCTGCGCTTAAAGCCGGCAACGCTGGCACTACCGTCGCCGACGGCAAGGCCACTAACCCGGTCACCCTGCCGGTGGTCGATGCCAACGGCAACCCGCTACCGGACTACGAGGTCACCTTTACCGTGACCCAACCGGACGGCAGCGACAGCACCGTCACGGTGAAAACCGACCAGAACGGTATCGCCACCCTGCCGGTCACCAGTGAACAGGCCGGCACCGTTACCGTTACCGCCAACGTCGGCGGTAAAGACGTCAGCGTCGGCATTGACTTTATCGCCGACGGCAGCACCGCCACCGTGACCGACAACAGCCTCACCGCCGGCAACACCGGCACTACCGTCGCCGATGGCAAGGCCACTAATCCGGTCACCCTGCCGGTGGTCGATGCCAACGGCAACCCGCTACCGGACTACGAGGTCACCTTTACCGTGACCCAACCGGACGGCAGCGACAGCACCGTCACGGTGAAAACCGACGCCAACGGTATCGCCACCCTGCCGGTCACCAGTGAACAGGCCGGTACCGTCACCGTCACCACCAACGTCGGCGGTAAAGACGTCAGCGTCGGCATCGACTTTATCGCCGACGGCAGCACCGCCACCGTAGCCGACGATGCGCTCAAAGCCGGCAACGCCGGCAGCACCGTCGCCGACGGCAAAGCCAGCAACCCGGTTACCCTGCCGGTGGTGGATGCCAACGGCAACCCGCTACCGGACTACGAGGTCACCTTTACCGTGACCCAGCCGGACGGCAGCGACAGCACCGTCACGGTGAAAACTGACCAGAACGGTATCGCCACCCTGCCGGTCACCAGTGAACAGGCCGGTACCGTCACCGTCACCACCAACGTCGGCGGCAAAGACCTCAGCGTCGGCATCGACTTTGTGGCCGACGGCAGCACCGCCACCGTAGCCGACGATGCGCTTAAAGCCGGCAACGTCGGCAGTACCGTCGCCGACGGCAAAGCCAGCAACCCGGTCACCCTGCCGGTGGTCGACGCCAACGGCAACCCGGTACCGGACTTCGAGGTCACCTTTACCGTGACCCAGCCGGACGGCAGCGACAGCACCGTCACGGTGAAAACTGACCAGAACGGTATCGCCACCCTGCCGGTCACCAGTGAACAGGCCGGTACCGTCACCGTGACCACCAACGTCGGTGGTAAAGACGTCAGCGTCGGCATTGACTTTACTGCCGACGGCAGCACCGCCACCGTGGCAGACGGTACCCTCAAAGCCGGCAACGCTGGCACTACCGTCGCCGATGGCCAGACCAGTAATACCGTTACCCTGCCGGTGGTCGATGCCAACGGCAACCCGGTACCGGATTTTGACGTTACCTTTACCGTCACAGACACCAAAGGGAATAAAATTACGTTTGTTGCGAAGACCGATGAGGAAGGGATCGCCACCCTGCCGGTCACCAGTGAACAGGCCGGCACCGTCACCGTGACCACCAACGTCGGCGGTAAAGACGTCAGCGTCGAACTTGACTTTATCGCTGACAGCAGCACCGCCACCATTGCCGACAACAGCCTGACCGCCACCAACAGCGGCAATACCCCAGCGGATGGCCAAACCAGCAATACCGTTACCCTGCCGGTGGTCGACGCCAACGGCAACCCGGTACCGGACTTCGAGGTCACCTTTAAAGTCATCGATGCCAACGGCACCACCACCGATGTGGTGGTCAAGACCGATGCCAACGGCATCGCCACCCTGCCGGCGGAAAATACCACCAGCAGCAAGGCCGGTAACGTCACCATCAGCACCCAGATCGATGGCAAAGACGCCAGCGTCACGCTCAGCTTTGTCGCCGACAGTAGCACCGCCACCATTGCCGACAACAGCCTGACCGCCACCAACAGCGGCAATACCCCAGCGGATGGCCAAACCCGCAATACCGTTACCCTGCCGGTGGTGGATGCCAACGGCAACCCGGTACCGGATTTTGAAGTCACCTTTAAAGTCATCGATGCCAACGGCACCACCACCGATGTGGTGGTCAAGACCGATGCCAACGGCATCGCCACCCTGCCGGCGGAAAATACCACCAGCAGCAAGGCCGGTAACGTCACCATCAGCACCCAGATCGATGGCAAAGACGCCAGCGTCACACTCAGCTTTGTCGCTGACAGCAGCACCGCCACCATTGCCGACAACAGCCTGACCGCCACCAACAGCGGCAGTACCCCAGCGGATGGCCAAACCCGCAATACCGTTACCCTGCCGGTGGTCGACGCCAACGGCAACCCGGTACCGGACTTCGAGGTCACCTTTAAAGTCATCGATGCCAACGGCACCACCACCGATGTGGTGGTCAAGACCGATGCCAACGGCATCGCCACCCTGCCGGCGGAAAATACCACCAGCAGCAAGGCCGGTAACGTCACCATCAGCACCCAGATCGATGGCAAAGACGCCAGCGTCACGCTCAGCTTTGTCGCCGACAGTAGCACCGCCACCATTGCCGACAACAGCCTGACCGCCACCAACAGCGGCAGTACCCCAGCGGATGGCCAAACCAGCAATACCGTTACCCTGCCGGTGGTCGACGCCAACGGCAACCCGGTACCGGACTTCGAGGTCACCTTTAAAGTCATCGATGCCAACGGCACCACCACCGATGTGGTGGTCAAGACCGATGCCAACGGCATCGCCACCCTGCCGGCGGAAAATACCACCAGCAGCAAGGCCGGTAACGTCACCATCAGCACCCAGATCGATGGCAAAGACGCCAGCGTCACACTCAGCTTTGTCGCCGACAGCAGCACCACCACCATTGCCGACAACAGCCTGACCGCCACCAACAGCGGCAGTACCCCAGCGGATGGACAAACCAGCAATACCGTTACCCTGCCGGTGGTCGACGCCAACGGCAACCCGGTACCGGACTTCGAGGTCACCTTTAAAGTCATCGATGCCAACGGCACCACCACCGATGTGGTGGTCAAGACCGATGCCAACGGCATCGCCACCCTGCCGGCGGAAAATACCACCAGCAGCAAGGCCGGTAACGTCACCATCAGCACCCAGATCGATGGCAAAGACGCCAGCGTCACGCTCAACTTTGTCGCTGACAGCAGCACCGCCACCATTGCCGACAACAGCCTCACCGCCGCCAACAGCGGCAATACCCCGGCCGACGGCGAAACCAGCAATACCGTTACCCTGCCGGTGGTGGATGCCAACGGCAACCCGGTACCGGACTTCGAAGTCACCTTTAAAGTCACCGATGCCAACGGCACCACCACCGATGTGGTGGTCAAGACCGATGCCAACGGCATCGCCACCCTGCCGGCGGAAAATACCACCAGCAGCAAGGCCGGTAACGTCACCATCAGCACCCAGATCGACGGCAAAGACGCCAGCGTCACGCTCAACTTTGTCGCCGACAGCAGCACCGCCACCATTGCCGACAACAGCCTCACCGCCGCCAACAACGGCAATACCCCGGCAGATGGCCAAACCAGCAATACCGTTACCTTGCCGGTGGTCGACGCCAACGGCAACCCGGTACCGGATTTTGAAGTCACCTTTAAAGTCACCGATGCCAACGGCACCACCACCGATGTGGTGGTCAAGACCGATGACAACGGCATCGCCACCCTGCCGGCGGAAAATACCACCAGCAGCAAAGCGGGGACGATCACCATTACCACTGAAGTGGGCAGCAAAGATGCCAGCGTAGAACTGACCTTTGTGGGAGATGCCAACACGGCGATATTGGGTGCCGGCAATAACGCCAGTGCATTGCAACTGACACTGGATAACAGCATCGTTGGCGACAACAACATCGCCCAAGTGACGCTGCTCGATGAAAATAATAATGCTGTTCCGAATGTTACTGTGACCTTTAGCAGTGATACGGATAACACCATTAGTGGGCAAGTGACCACTAATGAGTACGGCGTAGCGCAATTAGATTTTACCAGCCTGATCGCCGGTAAGCAGAATATTACCGCCTCAATAACCGTTAACGGTAAAACCAGCACAGTCACTGCTATGAGTACATTTGCTGCTGCACCGTTAAACCTTGCTCTAGTGACTCCACAATGGTCGACTTCAACCAGCGGATATGCCTCTAACATGGCAAAAGTGGGAGATAAAATCACCTTAACATTATCGGGTATTACCAATACGATCAAAGACAAGAACGAACTTGCTCAGAATAGAGTCGTTACTTTTGAAGTGATCAAAACACAGAACCGACAAGGGAATACGTTTAGTAATGATGGTGGAATATTACTCAACGATACCGAGATCTCCACCTTCCAGGGCAAAACAAATGAGCAAGGCGATCTCACCCTAACCATTACCTCACCTGATGGCCAAGGGGTCGATACCTATATCAGAGTCGTACCTGATGTAGGAGCACCAAGAGACATGGGCTTTGTGCGTTTTACCACGGTAAAAAGTCCCGATACCCCTCTGGCAAATATGTGGGGCCATATGCCAAATACGCTAACAGCATCTGGTAGCATCTTCCAACGTCCATATCTTGCAGCAGAGAAACCTGATGCCTTCTCTACTTTAACCGTTGATAACGAAACCTGGGGAATGTTTACTCATAGTCAAGCTAGCAATATGTGTACCCTGCCAACCAGCAATCAATTAATAAATTTATATAACGCTTACCCCTCAGGCAAACTGAACTCTGTTAATGGATGGCTAATTAATAATCAAGTTTATCGTTCATCGGTAAAATCCCCATCGGGCCAGTACTATTACGTATACATGGATAGAGGTACTGCGAGCTATAACTCTACGGGTAATGAGAAGGGCTACAATGTTAGCTGTTTACTCAGTCCCCCTCTTAAAGCCGACATAGCTAGCGCGACAATTGAGAGTGGTGCTTTGAGTATCATTACTGATAACCAGCTCGCCAATGGTTTTACACCTAACCAGGTAGAAGTTTTTGTTACCGATAAAAACGGCGTAGTCGTCCCTAATGAAACTGTTAGGTTCACATCTAACGATGGCGCTATTTTTGCCAATAATGGAGAAGCCACCACAGATAGCGAAGGGAAGGCTCGTATCACCCTTACGAATACTAAAGCGGGTAACGCCAACGTTACGGCAACTATCAATGGAAACTCTCAAACAGTAACCACTACCTTCAAGGCAGATATTTCCACCGTGAAGATGAACGGTGCTCTGGTACTTAAGAGCCAAGATAATCAGGTCGCGAATAACGTCGCTGAACACGAAGTGGTGTTAACACTGCTAGATGAGAATAATAATCCGTTGCCAAGCCAGACGGTCACCTTTACCGTCAAGGGTGACACCTCCGGTGTCGAGCTTTCGACACAAAGCCTCGGGGAGACAGACGTAGAAGGCAAGGTAACCGCAAGCTTTAAGAGTACAAAGGCAGAGACCTTTACTGTCACCGCGGTGTTGACTAATAACAGCAGCAGACAGGCCACCACCAAAGCGACCTTTATTGGCGATGCAAGCACCGCGAAAATCATCGCCACTGGATTGACCTCGCTGACGAACAATCAGGTGGCCAATAACACCGCCAAAAACAAGGTACAGGCCAAAATCCTTGACGCAAATAATAATCCCGTGTCGGGAGTTGAAGTCACCTTTACCACACCGGAAGCAACGCTTGCAGGCACCGTCAATAACAAGAAGGTCGCCACTGGTATCGACGGCGTGGCACAACTGGAATTTGCCAATACCAAGGCAGGTGTATTTAGAATTACTGCGACGGTAACGTCGCCAACAGCGGGCACCACCTCGGATTATGAAGATGTGACCTTCGCACCTTATGTATTAACCACGACGCCAAATGCTTATGGAAGTGGCAATATCCCTGCGGGCTATGACGAGGTTTATTATTCAACAGCAAATGCTAACTGGTTCAAGGATCTTACATTGCCAAACAATGGAGTGGCCGGTAATAAAATCACTGTCACATCTAAGGCAACGTATGATTCCATTCTGAGTAAAACGAATACTGATATGGCAACGGACTTAACCATAAAGACCAATACCACTTATGTATTCATCTATGATGGTACCGTCTGGAAAAAACAATAGGGGGGTAATTTTCTACGATGATGATGCATGGATACCCATAACGGCACGGCCGCTGCATTGATGAAGATAACGGGTTCTGCTTCATGTAGTATCGGTTCGCCGTTTGGGTTCATGCGCCGAAGCTACGGCCCAAGGTAGGCGGCACTGCGTAGTGTCGCCTACTTATCGGTTATTTCAGTATTTATTTGAATTAGCAGCACATACAGAAACGGTGTCATGTCCTCTGGTGTAAGAAATGCCTTGAAAAAACCAAGTCTTTCCCCTATGTAATCATTGCCGTCTGCCATTTTGGTAGCTTTAGTTAAGGAGAATAACTATGTTAGAAAACTATTTTGGTTCTGCCCCCAACACGACAGAAGAGCAAAAACGCAGGTTGCTGGCTGTGCAAGCAGCACTAGAGCTATTGAAAGCCACGTTGTCTGATACCAACGATGGCAACGGTGTAGAATACCAACTGAAAACAGCGGAAAAGTACGTCTCCTCCCTTGCCGATGCCATTCAAACTGCGGTAGAGAAAGAGAGAAAAAAGTAGATTAGGCAACTTGCGCAATGTTGCAACCCAATGTTGCGTAAGTATTTCCTCTCGCACTTACCCTCTTATCGATCTGCCCACGTACGCCAAGTACACCACGGCGCACTATCCTGATTAATCCAGTATCTGCTGTGCCAATGGCCCCCACATACCGGAGATCGTTCACCGCTTCTAGTCACGTCAATGCATACTGGAAAAACGATAAAACCGGTGGAAAACATTTTTTCAAAGAACAACGTTATCCTTCCGTAAGTCTTTACGTTTTTCGTTGCGCACCACGTTTACCCACCAGATACCCAAACATACCAGTGCCAAGGCCATCGCATAACGCCATTCAGCAATGCTTTCCTGTAAAAAAATAGCCGAGAGTACCGCGCCTGAAACCGGGACCAAGAAGTTAAAAGGGGCAACCATTCCTACCCGATTATATTTCAGCAATAGACTCCAGAGTGCGAAAGCCACCGATGACAACAATGCTAAATAACCCATATTCGCGATCGATTGCCAGCCATGAAAAACCAGCGTTCCTCCTGACCAATAGCCCCCTAATGTAAGCACCACACCTCCTAATGCCAATTGCCAGCCGGTCATGATCGTTGGATCGATTGTTTGCGAAATACGTTTGCCATATAAGGACGAAGCAGAAAGGATAAACGCGGCCAACACCACGAAACCATCCCCTAACCAGCTGAAACCAAAGTCCATCGATTGACTGTTAAAGTTCACCACCATCACCCCGATGAAACCCAGTACACAACCGACGATCTTATTGATACTCAAACGGTCATTTTTATAAATAAAATGCGCCAAAAGCACGCTGAAAAAAGTACCGGTTGCATTCATGATCGCCCCTTTTACCCCGGTAGTGAAGGCCAGACCGATATAAAAGAAGGTGTATTGCAACGCCGTTTGGGTTATCCCCAGAACAATAAGCTGCAAATATTGGTGCCGTGACAACCTTGCTATAGACTTACCCTGCCAAAAGGCAAACAGCAGCAGAAATCCCCCAGCTATAACAAAGCGATAACCGGCAAAAATAATCTTATCCGGAAGATTGTCTGTAGAGATCTGAAAGATTTCATAGCCGTTTTTAATTGCCGGATACGCACTACCCCACAGCAAACAACAGAACGTAGCACACACCCACACGAATTTTCTCTGAGAGAAAAGAGACTCGTCAGTTTTCACACCTGTTCCTCTAAAAACGAACTGCCGTTTCAAAAAACTATTATCTGGTAAAACAAAAAAATTGCTACCGTTAAAAGAACCAGGTAGTTTTTCAAACACAGTGTCGTACTATGGTATGAGAGCTAATAACACCAATAGACCAAGGAAAACCCTACGTGTCGTGTGCAACCTTTGCTCGTTTAACCGCCCTTCTAGATGAAAAACAAGCACGCTATCGGGTAGTTGAGCACTCCAAGGCAGGAAAATCTCAAGACGTTGCCACAATACGCGGCACCCAGTTAGGGCAAGGTGCAAAAGCGTTAGTGTGTCATGTTAAAGGCAATGCCATTAAGCAGTATGTTCTCGCCGTATTGCCCGCAGATCAGCAGGCCGATCTCGCGATACTCGCCAACAGCATCGGTGGGACTCGTGCTTCGCTGGCAAGCCCTGTCGAAGTTACTACTCTCACCGATTGCGTATTTGGCGCTATTCCACCGTTCAGCTTCCACCCGGACTTACTGTTGGTTGCCGACCCGTTGCTGTTTCAACGCTATGATGAATTGGCATTTAACGCAGGTATGCTAGAGCGGTCAGTAATTCTGAATGCCCATGATTATCAGCGAATTGCCCGACCTCAATTGATAAAATTTATTCGCCTGACTTAATACTAAATAGGTGTTCTTAATACCGCGACACATCATGCTTCTGGCAGGTCGGAATGATGAGGAACGCCGACACGCCGTGCCCCCTCCCTGGGGGCTGGTATCGCGCATCCCTGCGCTCAACGGTCGCTTTTAGAACCGCATTGGACGTTGCTCGATGCAGCTATTGGCTTGAAAGCCCCTAGAAGAGTTCGCAGTTACTACCTGCCAGCATTTTGAAAGGATTTGGATAGAAAAATGCATATGTAATATTTTGTTACATGATATTGGGTTTTATTTGACGAATAAAAGACGGCCTTAAACGCTGGCTGCTATATTTTTAATGTATTACCAAACGAATGTGTTTTTATAATAAAACGTGTTTGAGGTATTTATGAAAAAAATAACATGTCTTTCAGCAGTAGCAGGTTGCGTATTAGCAGTGTGCGCGGGTACAGCATTTGCCGGTGATAACACAATATCTGCCGGTTATGCTATGGGTGATTTTCAAGGCGTTGTAAACAAAGCCGATGGTTTCAACCTGAAGTACCGTTACGAATTCGACAATAGTCAACTGGGTGTGATCGGTTCTTACACCTATCTAAAACAAAGTGACTCTGGTAACGAATTATACGACAAAGCGCAGTATAACGGCGTTACAGCTGGCCCAACTTACCGCATCAACGACTGGGCAAGTGTCTATGGCGTGATCGGTGTCGGCTATGGCAGATTCACTGGTTCTCAAAAAAATATTTATAGCGACCATACCGACACCGGCTATGGCTTTGTGTATGGTACAGGCCTGCAGTTCAACCCGATCCAACAGGTAGCACTGGACGTAGGCTATGAAAAAAGCCGAATCCGCGACGTTACCATTGGCATCTGGAACGTGGGTGTAGGTTACCGCTTCTAAGATTTCGCCATACTTCGCTTATGAGTTGGTGGCTTTTGTTACCATACTCAAAAAATCCGCCTTCATCAGGGCGGATTTTTTTGCGGCAAAATAGCCGCTGCGTGCCAGTGGGGAAAACAGCCTCCCCCTTTTACTCTCAGATATCGGTAACCAGCCACTGATCGGCTTCTTCGAACATTTCCTCAAGCATTCGGTTTAACTTCTCTTTATCACTTTTACTGGCATCGGTATTAATGTTATTAGCTTGCATCGGTTTTACACGAACATCCGCGTCAGGAAAAATGCGATGTACGCGTTTTGTCAGTTCCGCTTTGATGATCTCCGCGGCATCGGGTATCCCTGCCACATTGCGTTTGTCAAATACCAACTCTACAAACATGTTTCCCCTCACGCTTTAACTGTTTATACGTACAGTATAAAGCAAAGAAAAAAGCTTCTGCAAAACTATTTTTTAACCATTTGTTTTAAAATGATTTAATCTTTTTATCAAATTACGCTGGGGACTCATCTGTGATACCACTCGATGGGATCAGTGACAGCGGGCAGCAACAGCAGAGTGCTAACAAGCTCAATCTCGTTTGGCAATCTCAGCAAAGCTCGCGGATAGCAAACGACATAAATCGCCAGGAGTGAGTTCGATATCCAAGCCACGTTTGCCACCGGAAACATAAATGGCGGCGAATTGCTGTGCAGGAGCATCAATCACGGTTGGCAAACGCTTCTTTTGCCCTAGTGGGCTAATGCCTCCTACCAGATACCCGGTAACTCGTTGAGCTATCATGGGATCGGCCATTTCAGCCTTTTTAGCACCGAGTGCTTTAGCGACTTTCTTCAAATCCAACTGCGTAGCCACCGGGGTTACCGCTACCGCCAGATTTTTCACATCACCATTGAGAGAAACCAGAAGCGTTTTATAGACTTGGTCAGCATTAAGCCCAAGTTTTTTCACCGCTTCATCGCCGAAATGGGTTTCGTCACTGTCATGATGATAGGGATGTAAAGTGAATGCCACGTTGTGCTTTTCAAGTAGGAGAACTGCGGGCGTCATAAAGCTGTTTTCCAATCAGGTAGAAAATTGTCATTGGAGGCAACAAAACTACAAAAATGTAAACGAATTAGCAACCTGTATCAGGCTGTTTTCCTTAATGAGACGCGAGTGCCGCTGGCGGTCATTTGAGCATAAGCGGTGCACTCAAATAACCCCAGTCGCAGGGCACACGCCTGGCCACTTCTTTACTGTTGCGCCTGTAACAGGTCGGGTAGATTGCCTTCTCCATACAGGTGCAATGCGCCAACAGCAACCACATAATTACCCGGCGGTAACGACGCCAGTTTTTGCTGCCAGTGACGATTACGGCGGTGCATCAATAAATCATAAAGTTCGGCGCTAAAAGTATTAGGCAGTGTCTCCAACGCCGAATTCGGCTTGGCGTGTAACCACCAGCTCACCATGGTTTGTAGCAGGCGAGCATTAGTGTTCCAGTGCTCAAGCGTGTCATGCAGCAGGGCTATGCCACCTTCAGGTAGTTGTTCCAACATATCCAACTGCTCAGCTGCACCTTCCAGCTCAATCACTGGCATATTCAATGCCCTAGCCGTTTGCAACAACTGGTAATCAATGCCGTACTCTGCTCGCAATCCAAGTCGTTGTGCCTGCTGGGCTTGCATCATCAGAGCGACTTGCCAGCCGGGTAAAATAGAAAATATCTCTATATCTGTCCTCAGTTCTTCGCATAACTCTTGTAAACGTTGGAATTCCTGTTGCGAAAGGCGTTGTTCTAGAGCAAGTTGGACGTCATTTTGGCCAAATGGCGAAGAGGAAGTTGTGATATCGGCTTCGACTATCAGTGCGTCAGCTTGGCGCAAGCGTGCTATCAATCGCTCAGGGAGCGGAGCCATATCGCTAGTTCCCATATGAATACTGCCGACCAAATGAAGCTGCCGTTCCCCTGGTAGAGAAATATCCAGCGCCGGATAGGCGTAACTCATCGGGGAAATAATGCCGAGAAATGCGGCAAGACGGCGTAACAATCGACCCATACAACGTAGCTCCAAATTATTCTCGACAGCGTGCGGATCGCGCTCTGCCATGGACGGCGTTCTGACCATGCTAAACGCTAACTGCAGCACAGGGAAGCACCCAACGGCTCAGAATGAGCTTAAAGTAAACCGGAGCTTGACGCTTTTTCGAACATCGCAGCAATTAAGGAACATAACCCAGTAACCGATTAGCATTGCTGACCACCGTAATGGATGAAAGCGCCATCGCCGCGCCTGCAACGACCGGGCTGAGTAATGAACCGGTCAGCGGGTACAACACGCCAGCGGCAATGGGAATACCAAGCGCATTGTAGATAAAAGCGCCCAATAGGTTCTGCTTCATATTACGCAGGGTTGCCTTCGATATGGCCAGCGCATCCGCCACTCCGTTTAGGCTGTGGCGCATCAGTGTAATAGGGGCTGTTTCAATCGCGATGTCACTCCCACTCCCCATGGCGATACCCACATCAGCCTGTGCTAACGCCGGAGCATCGTTGATACCATCACCGATCATTGCCACGCGGTGACCTTGTGTCTGCAACTGCTTGATAGCTTGTGCTTTACCCTCTGGCAAGACGCCCGCGATAACACGATCAATACCAGCTTCTTTAGCAATCGCATTGGCTGTCACCGGATTATCACCCGTTAACATCACCAACTGGTAACCTTGCCGACGCAGACGCCGTAATGCGTTTACACTGTCAGTACGCAGAGGATCGCGAACGGCTATCAACGCAGCGGGTTTTCCATTGGCAGCCAGAAGCACCGGCGTAATACCCCGCTCAGCCTGCTGCTGTATCTGCTTTTCAAATGCCAAAGTCGCTATCTGGTTTTCTTGCATTAACCTGATATTCCCCAGCAACAGACGCACACCTTCAACTTCCCCGCTGACGCCACTACCGCGCAGCGTGCGAAACTGTTCTACCTGTGGCAACACCTGGCCTTCGACATGATCGACGATGGCCCTCGCTAAGGGATGATTCGCACCTTGCTCCAACGCTGCAGCCCAACGCAGTGCCTGATGTTCATCTACTTCGTTGAAGGTAACGACTTCCACCACCTTCGGTTGGCCTTCGGTCAGCGTACCGGTCTTATCGAACACCAGAGTGTCGAGATTACTGGCCTGTTGCAGCGCATCAGCGTCACGTACCAACACACCTAGCTCTGCAGCACGGCCAACGCCAGAAATTATCGACATAGGGGTTGCTAATCCCAAGGCACAAGGGCAAGCAATAATCAGCACCGTTGTGGCAATCACCAACGTATAAACCAACTGTGGTTGCGGGCCAAAAAAGTACCAGGTAGCCGCACTGAATAAAGCAATAGCAACAACAACGGGGACAAACACCGCGGAGATGTTATCTGCCAACTGACCAATAACCGGTTTACTGCTTTGTGCCTGACGTACCAGTTTAATAATGCGTGCCAGTGTAGTTTTAGTGCCTACCGCAGCCGCGCGGAACAGGACTGTACCGTCTTCCACCACCGTACCCGCGTGGATCGTATTCCCTAGGCTTTTCTGTTGTGGTACGGCTTCGCCGGTCAACATGGCTTCATCGATCCAGACCTCGCCCTGAACGATTACTCCGTCAACAGGAATACGATCGCCAGTGGTTAGGCGCAGTATCATACCCAGCCGCACTTCTGCCAGCGGAATACTCTTCTCGCCTTGATCAGTGACTAATCTGGCAGTTGGCGGCGTAAGATCCAATAACCTCTCCAGCGCCTGAGAAGAGCGCTGGCGCGCACGCTGTTCCATAGCATGACCAAGATTAATCAGGCCGATGATCATCGCGCTAGCTTCGTAATAGAGATGCCGCGCTTCCATCGGAAAGGTATTGGGCCAGATATTTACGCTTATGGAATATAGCCAAGCGGCTCCGGTGCCTAAAGCAACCAAGGTGTCCATAGTGGCACTGCCGTTCATCAGTGCGCGCCAAGCGTTACGGTAAAAGTGCCCCCCAGCCACTACCATGACTGCCAGAGTCAGAATGCCAACCATTAGCCAAGAGTGTTGGTTTTCTGGCGTCAACGTCATACTGCCACCGAACACCCCCCATGCCATCAGTGGAATACCGAGAGCCAGGCCTAATGCAGACTGCCAACGGAAGCGTTTCATAGCAGCTTGAGCTGTCTGCTGCTGCCGTTCACGGCGTTCTGTCTCATCCTGGATGATTTCAGCACCATAACCGGCTTTTTCTACTGCCGCTACCAGCGCTTGTGGTGCCACATTTCCGGTAACCAGCGCACTGCGTTGCGCCAGATTCACCTGCACAATCTCAACGCCAGAGACGCTTTGTATCGCTGCCTGGACCTTACTGACACAACTGGCACAGGTCATGCCACTCAGTAATAACTGTATACTGGCGTCATCAGAATCGGTAGCCGGAAGAGAAGAGTAAGCCGCTGCCTGAGATTCCGGCAACGCTGGGGCAGATTCAATCAGCGGCTCATTTTTTGGGTGGTGGTCTGTTGCAGCTTGGCTAGCGTGAAAACCCGCGTTTTCCACAGCAGCAATCAACTGTTCGGATACCGCTTCACCATAAATTTTTGCACCGTCGAGCGTAACCTCCGCGGCGATCACGCCCGGTACGGCCTCCAGTGCCTTGCGAGCAGTCCCCACACAATGCATACAGGAAAGGCCTGAAAGTTGTAACTCTGTGTCTGCCTGTGTTGCAACTTCGGCTTGATAACCCGCGGCAATAACACTATCAATCAGTTCAGGGACTGGGGCCTCTCCGGTAATTTTTGCATAGCGGGTGTTGACGTCTGCCTGTTCAACATCATCGCGGCTCTCAAGTGCTTTTTTCACCCGCTGTGCGCAGTTCATACAGGAAAGCCCCTGTAGTACAAGCACGGTAGTTTGTGACATGGTTATTCCCTCGCAAAAATGGCAGTTGTTTAAGGCTTGACCAACTTGGTTATTTTCATTAAGAATGAGGTTAAACCTTCCTGCAAGGGGAAGGTCAAGGAGTGAAATTGAATATCAGCGACGTTGCCAAGAAAACTGGATTGACCAGCAAAGCTATCCGCTTCTATGAAGAGAAAGGCTTGGTCACCGCACCAATCCGTAGGGATAACGGCTACCGCAGCTACAGCACCAGGCATATCGAGGAATTGACGTTGTTGCGTCAAGCTCGGCAGGTGGGATTCAACCTTGATGAATGCCGTGAACTGGTTGCGCTATTCAACGATCCGGCTCGCCATAGTGCCGATGTTAAGGCACGTACACTGCAGAAAGTAATTGATATTGAAAAACACATCAGTGAACTGAATGAGATGCGCCGATGGTTGTTGGCACTGGCAGAACAGTGCCCAGGTGATGAAGGTGCAGACTGCCCAATCATCAATAACCTGGCAAGGTGCTGCCATAAGCCTTAACGTTTAATAGCGCGGATCAAAAGCGTGACGCCTTCGACAGACACGACTTCAACTTCGGTGCCAACGGGTAAATCCTCGTTGGCCTGAGCACGCCAACTGCTGTCACCGATATTCACCCGCCCAAAGCCGTTTTGCATTGGTTCCGTTAGTGTGGCACGCATACCAATCAACTGACGGTTGCGCTGGTTGAGAACTTGCGAACCGCTGGTTGCAGCCGCTGGCCGTTGACGCAACCAATACCACCACAGGTAAGCCACAGCGATAGTGATAATGGCAAAGATAGCCCCTTGCCATTCCCAGTCTAGCTGCGGGATCAACCAGACAAGAAGGCCAACAACCACGGCTGAAATGCCGCTCCACAGCAGATAACCACCGGCACCCAGCATTTCTGCTGCCAGCAGCAACCCACCCAGAGTGATCCAAAACCAGTAGGGATTTGCTGCAATTTGCTCAAGCATGATTACTCGCCTTTACCTGCTTTTTTCAGCAATTCACTAATACCACCAATGGCCCCCATCAAACTACTGGCATCCAGCGGCATCATGATGACTTTGCTGTTATCAGCAGAACCGATCTGCTGCAACGCATCGGTATATTTCTGTGCGACGAAGTAGTTTATGGCTTGGATATTACCGCTAGCAATAGCGTCAGAAACCAACTGAGTTGCTCGGGCTTCGGCCTCAGCAGCACGCTCACGCGCTTCAGCCTGCAGGAACGCGGATTGACGTTCCCCCTCAGCTTTCAATATCTGAGACTGTTTCTCACCTTCAGCACGCAGGATTGCTGCCTGGCGTACCCCTTCTGCTTCCAGAATGTCTGCACGTTTGGTTCGCTCTGCTTTCATTTGCGCGTTCATCGATGCAACCAGCTCCACTGGTGGACGAACGTCACGGATTTCAATACGGGTGATCTTCACTCCCCAAGGGTTAGTGGCTTCATCAACGATATGCAGTAAACGGCTGTTGATACTGTCACGTTGCGAGAGCATTTCGTCAAGCTCCATTGAACCGAGCACAGTACGGAAGTTGGTCATGGTCAGATTAACGATTGCCGACTCGAGGTTACTCACCTCATAAGCAGCGCGTGCCGGATCGACAACCTGAATAAAGCAGACGGCATCAATTGCCACGTTGGCGTTATCGCGGGAAATAATCTCTTGGGAGGGAATATCCAGCACCTGCTCCATCATATTGATTTTTCTTCCAATGCGATCTATGAATGGAACAATGATACTTAAACCTGGCATCAGTGTTTTGGTATATCGGCCAAAGCGCTCAACCGTCCATTGGTAGCCCTGCGGCACAATTTTTATGCTGCTAAAAACAACGATCAGCGCAACAACGATCACAATAGGTACAATAGTAAACATGACATAAACTCCTATCAGATGAATTAATAGATATTACGACAGCACTGAAGGAAAGCCTAATTTCCAACCTAATCCAGGCGTAAAAGAAATTCATTTATCAGGGGGTCATGGTTCTGGAACAGCGCAATGATGCTTTTCACCACTTCTCCACTACGGTGGCTCGACCAAGCCAGTGACAGATACCGCGAATGTTGCGGCTTCTTTTGCAACAATTCTCCACTATCCAAGTAGGGCTGACAGAGTGTACGTGGCAAAAAGCCGATGCCAGCGGCGCTCGCGTACAGTTAAGGGACACAGCCTAGGCACTGGCAGAAAAATTGGGCGTCAGCAATCACGTAGAGCCGAGCGTACCCCATGCGGTTGCGCTCCTGATTTGATGGCAGGCTTTTGGTGCTGTTGCAGCACCAAAAGCAATTAAAGGAAACAGCCTAGTAAAGCAAGGAATAGAGCTGCCGACGATACTTGGCTGCCAATGCATCACCGGTACCCAGTGCGGCCAAGATGTCCATCAGCGTTTTGCGCGCGTTGCCATTTGACGCGGCTAAATCCTTCTTAAGATGCCCCATCAACAGTTCCATAGCCTCTTCGTTCCGGCCTACCTGATGCAGCTGCAAGGCAAGTTGCACGGCGAGTTCAACGTTTTCTGGCTGTTGCTGGACGTGTTGCTGCAATTGCTGGATTTCTGGCGTATCGGCGGCCTGTTTCAACAGCTCAATCTGTGCGACCAAGCCTTGATAACGGGTATCGCGATCCTGTAATGGGATCTTGCTCAACACCGTTTCAGCATCTTCTGTTTTGTTCAGGGCGATTTGCGTTTCAGCGAGTACCAGACCGATATCGCTACGCTGGTTGCTAAGTTGCCAAGCCTCTTTCAACAAAGGCAATGCATCCATTACGCGTTCTTCTGCAAGCAATTCAGTCGCTTCTGCCAGCTTCAAATCTTCCGCTTTGGGCAGGAAGCGTTGTAGGAGCTCACGGATCATCTCTTCCGGCTGTGGCCCTTGGAAACCATCAACCGGCTGCCCATCTTTGAACAAATAAACGGTAGGGATAGAACGCAGCCCGAATTGGGAGGCGATCATCTGTTCCGCATCACAGTCCACCTTTGCCAGGACGAACTGCCCCGCGTATTCTGCCGCCAGCTTGTCCAATATCGGAGTGAGTTGCAGGCAATGTTGGCTGCGTTCAGACCAGAAATAGAACAACACTGGGATAGACATGGACTGTTCCAGTGTCTGGTGCAGGTTAGTTTCGTTAATATCAACAACAGCTTGAACTAGCATGATTTCTCTCTATCTGATCTTGCGGTGCAATTAAGGAATACAGCCTAAATGGGGGACAAATGGGCACACTTCAACCCTTGCCCCGGCTAACTTAACCATTACTGCGCATTAACCAGTCTAGCGCCCTGCCCGGCAACAAACGACGCAAAATCCCCATCGCGTGGGCTAGCAAAGTTACCGGATAGCGCAGTTTAGCCCTTCGGCTTTCCAGCGCGTGCAGCAGTTTGGGCAATACCGCTTCAGCAGACAGCGTCAAACGCTTGGCTATGCTGGGATTACGTACTGGTTTATCGCTCTGTGCCTGATCGACGTTTTGAGTAAAGTGGGTAGTTAGTGGGCCGGGTTCGATCAGGCTGACTTGAATACCCGTACCGTACAACTCCATACGCAGCGCGTCCGACCAAGCTTCCAGAGCAAACTTACTGGCGGCATAGGCACCACGTCCAGCACTGGAGATCAACCCCATGACAGAGCTGGTCTGAATGATCCGGCCTTCGCCGTGTGGCAGCATGGCGGGCAGCAACAACTGTGTCAACTGATGGGTACCAAACAGATTGGCGGAGAACTGCCGCTCAAGCTGTTGGCGTGAAATAGAACTGAGCGGACCATAAACACCGAAACCGGCATTGTTGAATAGGCCATACAGACGACCATTGGTCAGCGCAATAACCTGCGCGGCGGCGCGCTCTACGCTGGTGCTGTCGTCTAAATCCAGTTCTATGCCTTCCAGCCCGAGTTGGTTCATGCGCTCTACATCTTCGGGTTTACGGCAGGCGGCCAGGACGCGATAGCCCCGGTTGCGCAGATCCTGCGCTGCAATAAATCCAATCCCGCTCGAACAGCCTGTTATTAACACCGTTTTTTGCATAACTTTACCTACTAGGCAGCCCTATTTAGTTAGACTCATGTTTTACTAGTGGCTCCAGCTGCTTTGCCATCCAGGTGGCAATGAACGGCTGGGCATCCTGATTGGGATGTAATCCGTCATCCTGCATCCATTCCGGTTTGATCACCACCTGTTCCATAAAGAACGGCAGCAGCGGAATGTTGAACTGCTTGGCCAGCGCCGGGTAGATTGCCCCGAAAGCCTCGGTGTAGCGGCGGCCATAGTTTGGCGGAATATGGATTTGCATCAGCAGCGGTTTTGCGCCAGCCTGCTGAATGAGGGTGATAATCTGGCTGAGATCGCGTTCAATGTCTGCAGCAGGAAAGCCGCGTAAGCCATCGTTGGCACCCAGTTCGACGACTACCCAGCGCGGCTGGTGCTGTTTCAGCAGTTCGGGCAGACGTGCCAGCCCCTGAGCAGCAGTATCGCCACTGATACTGGCGTTGATCACGCGCGGGTGGTTAGGTTTATTAAGCCACTCATTAGCCAAGCGTGTTGGCCAGGCTTGCGCCACCGGTAATCGGTAACCAGCGCTTAAACTGTCGCCTAATATCAATAAAGTATCGGCTGCAACAGCACGTAAACTGAATAATCCCAACAGCAAAAGGAAGGGAAAATGCCAGCGGAAAACGTTCTTGAAGTTCATCATCTTAGTAAACACGTTGGTCAGGGGGAACATCGGCTTACCATCCTCACCGGAGTGGAGCTGGTTGTCAAACCCGCACAGACAATTGCGTTGGTTGGCGAGTCCGGTTCGGGTAAATCAACATTGTTGGGTATTCTCGCCGGATTAGACGACGGCAGTAAAGGGGATGTACGTTTACTGGGTGAATCGCTGACCGAATTGGATGAAGAAGGCAGAGCAGCACTACGGGCGAAAAACGTTGGGTTTGTATTCCAATCTTTCATGTTAGTACCCACATTGAATGCGCTGGAAAATGTGCAGTTACCGGCGCTGCTGCGCGGTGAAAGCGATCGGCAAAGCCGCGAACAGGCGGTAAAACTGCTGGAACAGTTGGGACTTGGCAAACGCCTTTATCACTTGCCTGCCCAGCTTTCCGGCGGCGAACAACAACGGGTGGCGTTGGCTCGTGCGTTTAGCGGACGCCCGCGAGTACTGTTTGCCGATGAGCCAACCGGGAACCTTGATCGCCAGACCGGGGAACGGATTGCCGATTTACTGTTCTCCCTTAATCGCGATTTTTCTACCACGCTGATCCTGGTCACTCACGACGAAACATTGGCAGCACGCTGCCAGCGGCGCTTAAGGCTGCGTGAAGGCCAGCTTTGGGAGGAAGTATGATTTGGCGTTGGTTCTGGCGTGAATGGCGCTCCCCTTCCCTGCTGATCGTCTGGTTGGCTCTGACCCTGTCGGTTGCCTGTGTATTGGCGCTCGGCAGCATCAGCGATCGTATGAATAAAGGCTTGAGCCAGCAAAGCCGTGATTTTATTGCCGGCGATCGCGTATTACGCACCGCTCGGCCGGTTCCAGAGGACTGGCTTATTGAGGCTCAACAGCAAAGGTTGCAGGTCAGCCGCCAACTGAGCTTCACGACCATGACCTATGCGGGCGATCGCCCACAACTGGCTAATGTGAAAGCGACAGATTTAGCTTATCCGCTGTATGGCAAGCTGGAAACGCACCCGCTCAATCTCAAACCACAGCCAGGCACTGTCTTGGTAGCCCCTCGTCTGCTCGCGCTATTGGATAGCAAAGTCGGTGACGATCTGGATGTGGGGGATACGACGTTACGTATCGCGGGGGAAATCATTCAGGAACCCGACTCAGGTTTCAATCCTTTCCAGACCGCACCAACGATTATCATCAATCTGGCTGATGTGGACAAAACCGGGGCAGTCCAACCCGGTAGCCGTTTGACTTACCGCTATATGTTTGCTGGTTCTCCTAAGGACATTAAGCGCTACGAGGAAGGTCTGAAACCGCGGCTTAAACCCGATCAACGCTGGTATGGGCTGGAAGAGTCTGGCAGTGCGTTGGGTAAATCCCTACAACGTTCGCAACAGTTCCTACTGCTCTCGGCGTTGCTGACGCTGCTGCTGTCGATTGCCGCCGTAGCGGTTGCCATGAGCCATTATTGCCGCAGCCGTTATGATCTGATGGCGGTGTTGAAAACCCTGGGCGCAGGCAGGAAAGCACTCAGCCAGTTGATCATTGGCCAGTGGCTGGCAGTGCTACTGTTGGCGGGCATCTGTGGCAGCCTGATTGGCTTGGGCTTTGAGACTTTACTGCTACGCTTGCTGGCACCCGTATTACCGGGGGCGTTACCCGCCGCTGGGGTTTGGCCATGGTTATGGGCAGTGGGGGCTTTAGTGATGATCTCATTGCTGGTCGGCCTACGCCCGTATCGGCAATTATTAGCTACCCAACCGCTACGCGTCTTACGCCGCGACGTGGTTGCCAACGTATGGCCATTGCGTTACTTCCTACCTGCCACGGTAGTGATTGTGGTGCTGTTACTGACCTTGCTGATGGGCGCCAGTACGCTGCTCTGGGCCATTCTTGCTGGTATGGTGGTCTTAGCTCTGCTACTGGCTGGAATTGGCTGGGGCAGTTTGCTGCTGTTAAGACGCTTCACACTGAAAAGCCTAGCGCTACGGTTGGCGGTAAATCGCCTGCTGCATCAACCCTGGGTGACTATTAGCCAACTGTCAGCGTTCTCTTTATCTTTTATGCTACTGGCTCTGTTGCTGGTACTCCGGGGCGATCTGCTCGATCGCTGGCAACAGCAATTACCACCGGGCAGCCCAAACTACTTCCTGCTGAATATCAGCACGAGTCAGGTTCCGGGGGTAAAAGCCTTCTTGCAAAAGCACCAATTACGGGAAGAAACTTTCTACCCAATTGTCCGCGTTAGACTGACAGAAATTAATCAACAGCAAGCCACCAAACGCGTTAATGAGAGCGATCCCGGTGGTGAAGCGGTTAACAGGGAATTAAATCTGACCTGGCAAGCAGAACGACCGGATCACAACCCATTGACGGCAGGCTCATGGCCCCCAAAAAGCGGAGAAGTCTCCATGGATGAAGGGCTCGCCGGAAGGCTCAAGGTAACATTGGGAGATACGCTGACGTTTAGCGGCGATACCCAATCTTTCAGCGCCAAAGTCACCAGCCTGCGGCAGGTGGATTGGGAGAGCTTGAAACCGAACTTCTACTTCATCTTCCCACCGGGTGCTCTGGACGGCCAACCGCAAACCTGGCTGACGAGCTTCCGCTACGAAGGCGATGGCAAAGTACTGACACAGCTTAACAGGCAGTTCCCAACCCTAAGCTTGCTGGATATTGGCTCCATCCTGAAACAGGTGGGCAGCGTGTTACAGCAGGTGAGTAAAGCGCTTGAGGTAATGGTGGTACTGGTGGTGATCTGCGGTGGCCTGTTGCTGATGGCTCAGGTACAGGTAGGCATGCGCCAGCGTCGGCAAGAGCTGGTGGTTTACCGCACGTTGGGGGCAGGCAAACGTCTGTTGCGCGGCACGTTATGGTGTGAGTTTGCATTACTGGGGCTGGTTGCCGGTATTGCGGCAACGGTCGGCGCTGAAGCGGCATTGTGGTTGTTGCAGACCAAGGTGTTTGACTTCCCGTGGGTACCAACACCGATGCTTTGGTGGGCATTACCCTTGCTGAGTGCCTTACTGCTCTCGCTGTGTGGCGGTTGGTTAGGAGTACGTTTACTGCGTGGGCGCGCGCTGTTCCGCAGCTACGATGGTTAACGAGGTGGAGAATTCCTGAGGTTGTGTCGCATTAAGGCTTGGTCAGATAATATGCTGTTTTTCTTTACGAAGTTTTCTGACCATGCCTTTTATTCGAAACGCCTTCAGCCACCTGCATTATCACGTCGATATTATGGCTCAGTGTGTCTGCGGGTATCTGGGCTAGGATAAAAATCAGCCTAAAACTGGATCAATCTGGCCACGTTCTTCGCTTATCCGACAGACACCCGCAAGGTCATCTATACCGCAACGCTATCGAGCCGTTGAACAGCGTGATCCGCCGCACCATCAAGAAACACAAAATGTTCCCGACACACGACTCAGTGAAAAACGTGATACAGCTGGCAGTCCAGGCGACATCACAAAAATGGACGATGCCGCTGAGGGACTGACATATGGCTATGAACCGCTTTATTATCGAGTTCGGTGACAGCTTGGATGGTCACTTCTGAGAAAAGGCATTTACACGGAATCGAGTACAAGGTCGTCGGGTGTCCATTTCTGAATAAATCTAAAAACGGGATGACTTTCTCCAGTAGATCAAATTCTGTTGGTTGTTCAAATCCATGTTTGATAATCTTCTTTGTATAAAGGCATTAATGGTTGGTTTCCCATCCGTTGTTTCGAGTATCTGTGCACAATATATTCGATGTGGGTATCCAGTAAAACCTAACTCGAAACGAATAACTCGGCGGCGGGTGTCGCCAATAACGAGACTGGGTCCAGCCCCGCCACCAGACCCTCCCAGCAAACTCATACTTGGTATATCCATGATTGGAAGTTCCCACTCAAAGCCGTTACGTGCGATCCAATGTTTGACATCACGTTCATTAGCATTTTTAAGTGTGGCAGGAAACCCATGGGAATTCCTTGCGAATGCATAACGATACTCTTCCCACCAGGTTATAAATGTTTGCGATTTTGGGTTTGTTTTGTATAAATTTGTATTATTGGGACTAGTTCCTACGTGGATCCATTTGTCTGCACTAGTATCTAGCCTGTACCAATCTACTGTTTCAATCCATTCTAAATCTGGACAATCAATACCTTCGCCAGAAAATGCTCCCATAGAGCGCGACTTGACATTCAACTTTGCGACCAGTTCGAAGCTGTGTCCTATTTTTCCTGAATCTCGTGTTGACTTAATGTTGCGTAATTCAAGTTTGTCTACTGTCATTTTGGCTTTCATAATATATCCACTATTAACTGTTTCCGGTTGTTTTTGTGAGTCTTAACATATAGGTTGATTTCATTTCTGCTGGTTGCCCTCCTTGTGATATGGTCAGTTAGTTTCCCGTCGCCACATGGGTTTTACCCATCGAACTTCGGTAGACACTGTTCCAATTATTTGAAACGAGCCTTTACACTTCGGGCACAACGCCATATCGGCTGTCACCACCCGCTGGGTTTCGTTGTCACTGAAGCTGGAAGTCACGGTGATTACCTGTCCGCCACTGGTCGTTTTATCACCAGATTTGCCCGTTGTCTCGACATATACCCTTATGAATAAAATGGTTATAAAACCAGCAAATAATACAGGAATGATAAATTAACAAAAACTTTAATTGTTTCAGGAAGTTACATTAACGTGTCGCATCCTCCAAAATCTTATAAACCGTTGAGCGTGCAACATTGGCCTGACGGACTATTTCCGTTGCTCCAGTCCCTTTGTGGTGAAGCGCCAGTACTTCCCCGGCAAGATTGCCGTAGGGAACGGATTGGTACGCAAACCGGATTAAAGTCTCTCGTTCGATGGGGCACCCGACCAATCCATAGAAGACGATAAAATCCGGTCAGAAGGGTGAACAGTCAGGAAGATTAACTGGGGGCTCTAAATAGTTGTGCGTAATATTGCTACAAGTGTGCGTGATGCAGGTTAGCCGACCGTTGAGCGCAGGGATGCGCGATACAAGCCCCTGGGAGGGGCACTGCCTGTCAGCGTTCCTCATCGTTCACACCTGCCGGAAGCATGACGTGTCGCGGTATCAAGAACACCTATTTAGCTGGCGACGGATTGCCCACAGTAGAACAATCTTATCTGTTGGCCGTCTCAAAACAGACAGCCCAGATTTTTCGTCTTCTCTCCGTTAACGCGGAAGTGCCATACTTACGGCATTTCGGCTGGCAACGACTCACTAAGAGCTGAAAAAGCTTTGCCAACAGTCTGGACGTTACGTACTGCTGAACCCTTTTTTCATACTTTCAATCTTACCCGAGCTTCTGCTGTGCCCAGGCTAACCCCGTTTGATATTCCGTTGGCAACAAGGGTGCCAGCGCCAGCAACGTCTGCTGTAAACGGGTAGTATCGGGATCGTTGAGATTCAGGTGCCCTACCTTGCGGCCTTCACGCACTTCTTTTTCATACCAGTGCAAATGCACTAATGGCAAAGATAACCATTGCTGATTAACCGGCGTACCAATCAGATTAATCATCACCGAGGGCGTATTGACCACAGGCTTTGGCAGTGGTAACCCAAGAATGGCTCGCAGATGCAGTTCAAACTGGCTGATGGAAGCCCCATTTTGCGTCCAATGGCCGCTGTTGTGAACGCGTGGTGCCAGTTCGTTGATAAACAGACTATCACCAACGATAAAACACTCCATCGCCATTACGCCCACGTAGTTCAAGGCGTTCAAAATGGCAGCCAACATCTGCTCCGCTTGCTGTTGCAACGCTGGGTCTGGCTGCGGCAAAGCAACGCTGGTGCGCAGAATACCTTCTTCATGCAGGTTGTGGGTCAACGGGTAGAATACCGACTGCCCATCATGACCACGAGCACCAACTAAAGACACTTCACCAGAGAAATTAATACCATTTTCCACGATGCATTCGCCATAAGCATCTGCCGGTAATTCGGTTTCCTGGCCGGGGCGTATACGCCACTGACCGCGGCCGTCGTAACCACCAACGCGGCGTTTAACAATCGCCAGTTCACCCAGGCTGGTAAATACCTGTGGCCATTCGCTCTGGTTGGCCAGCAATTGCCAAGGGGCAGTGGGCAGATGAAGTTGGTCAAGCAGCTGTTTCTGTGTCAAACGGTCGGCCAGACGCGGAAAGATATCGCGGTTAACGAAGCTGTTATGAGTGGCCAACTCGCGTGTTAGCGCAGTCTCTGGCCAACGTTCGATCTCTGCGGTGATCACCGCATGCTGGTAGGGAACAGCTTCCGGTTCGGCATCAAGGCCCACCGGATAAACCGCAATACCCAATGGCTCCCCCGCCTGACGCAACATGCGCCCTAACTGGCCATTACCCAATACGCAAACCGGCTTCATGCTTCCTCCCGCGGGTCTGGATTATTCAGCACCTCGTCGGTTTGCGCTTGGCGCCAGCCGGCCAAACGTTGTGCCAAAGCTGCATCGTGCAGTGCCAGGATTTGTGCGGCCAGCAACCCGGCGTTTGCCGCACCGGCTTTACCGATGGCAAGCGTACCCACCGGAATGCCGCGGGGCATCTGCACGATGGAATAGAGGCTATCAACACCGCTCAATGCCGCACTTTGTACTGGCACGCCCAGCACCGGAACCAGCGTTTTCGCCGCCAACATGCCTGGCAGATGTGCAGCGCCGCCTGCTCCAGCAATGATCACGTCAAAACCCTTAGCGCTTGCCTGTTCGGCAAAACTGAACAGTTTATCTGGCGTTCGGTGGGCGGAGACGACTTCGACATGGAACGGGACTTCAAGCATGGTTAAGACTTCAGCCGCAAACTGCATGGTGGCCCAGTCACTTTTCGATCCCATTACAATTGCGATTTTAACCTCAGCAGTTGTCGCTGAAGTGGCGTTGGCTCCCATGAGGGTATGACTCCTGTGATTGGACGAACGTCGGCTAGTTACCTGCAATGGCATGCCGAATGAGGACGTAGAGCATATCATGGGTGCACGGGGAGGAAAACGGTTGCGTAGACGGTTTTCAGCGACAAAAACGTGAATGTTTCGTTAGCCGCCAATCAGAAGGGGAATTCAAACAACTCGATGGCATCCGCCGAAACCTTTATCATTGAGCCTTCAGCATGCCAGGCCCCGAGTACGGCTCTATAGGCTTTGCCATTAGGCAAGATAAGGTTGTGGACCGCTGGGCGGTGGGTATGACCGTGGATCAGCCAATGTGCATCGTGCTGCAATAAAGCCTGTTCAACCGTTTGTGGATTAACGTCCATAATCGCTTCAGATTTGTAACGGTTGGTCTGCTGGCTTCGTTCACGCATTTTGGCAGCAATTTTTAAGCGCCAGCGCAAAGGAAGAGCAAGAAACAGCCTTTGGATCCAAGAGTTATGTACTTTTTGACGGAATTCCTGGTATGCCCGATCGTCGGTACACAAGGTGTCGCCATGCATGATCAGGATCTTGCGGCCATAGAGTTCAATAACCTGTGCTTCCGGCAGCAGAGTCATGCCACTGAGCGCTGCAAAACGCTTACCCAGCAGAAAATCGCGATTACCATGAATAAAGTAGCAAGGCACGCCGGCATTTTGCAGCGCCTTCAACGCGGTAGCAATTTCGCTATGCAAAGGGGCCGGGTCGTCATCACCAATCCAGGCCTCGAACAGATCGCCCAGAATGTATAGCGCATCTGCGTGCATGGCTTCACGCTGCAAAAAACGCAGAAAACCGGCAGTAATTGCCGGTTCCTGTGCGCATAGATGCAGATCTGCAATGAACAATGTACTCATGCAGCTGCGATTACTCGCTGACGGTAACGCTGTTGATAACAACATCGTCAACTGGAACGTCCTGGTGCATACCACTACGGCCAGTTTTCACCGCTTTGATCTTGTCTACCACGTCCATGCCTTCAACCACTTCAGCAAAGACACAGTAACCCCAACCTTGAGCATTTTCACCGCGGAAATTCAGGAAATCGTTGTCGACAACGTTGATAAAAAATTGGGCAGTTGCCGAATGAGGATCGTTAGTCCGCGCCATTGCCAAAGTGCCGCGGGTGTTTTTCAACCCGTTGTTGGCTTCGTTTAAAATGGTCGCTTTGGTGTTTTTCTGACGCATTCCCGGTTCAAAACCACCGCCCTGCACCATAAATCCATTGATAACACGGTGGAAAATCGTATTGTTGTAGAAGCCTTCGTTGCAATAGTTCAGAAAGTTTTCAACGGTAATCGGCGCTTTATCAGCAAAAGTTTTGATCACGATGTCGCCGTGATTGGTATGAAAAGTAACCATAGTTTTTGTCCTAACAAGATGATGAAGTGAAATGTCACACAAGGGAGGCATGTGAGCAATCAGGCCGCCTTTATAACATATCTCTATTAATCAGTCAGTAGCTCTCCGGGGGACACGGCTAGCGGTGAAGTAACGGATATTGCCGCGCTAACCAGATGGGGCAAACGCTGATTCTAAGCAACTTTTGGCCAGTGAAATCGGCAATCATCAGGCTTGACCTTGCAATAGAATAGCCTTCGGGTTTCAATACGCGAAGTTTACTCGAGTAATATTATTATCACGCACACACACGGAATATCCCGATGCTAAAGATTTTTAATACCCTGAGTCGTCAAAAAGAGGAATTCAAACCCATTCATGCCGGTAAAATTGGCATGTACGTGTGCGGGGTAACCATCTATGACCTGTGTCACATTGGCCATGGGCGTACCTTTGTTGCTTTTGACGTTGTGGCTCGCTATTTGCGTTACCTCGGTTATTCGCTGAACTATGTGCGTAACGTGACCGATGTGGATGATAAAATCATCCGTCGCGCAGCAGAGAATGGCGAAACGTGCGATCAACTCACCACGCGCATGCTGGCAGAAATGCACGCTGATTTCGACGCATTACTGATTGAACGCCCGGATTTGGAACCGCGCGCCACTCAACATATCAGTGAAATCATTGAGATCACTCAAAGCCTGATTGAGCGCAAGCATGCGTACATTGCCAGCAACGGTGACGTCATGTTCTCTATTGATAGCGATCCAGACTACGGGCTGCTCTCTCGCCAGGATCTGGAGCAACTACAGGCCGGTGCGCGTGTAGAAATTGACGATGTAAAACGTAACCCGATGGATTTTGTACTGTGGAAAATGTCCAAACCGGGTGAACCAAGCTGGGAATCCCCGTGGGGCGCGGGTCGCCCTGGCTGGCACATTGAGTGTTCAGCGATGAACAGCAAACAGCTTGGCACCCATTTCGATATCCACGGCGGTGGCTCAGACCTGATGTTCCCTCATCACGAGAACGAAATCGCTCAATCCACCTGTGCGCACGATGGCCCTTACGTCAATTACTGGATGCACTCCGGCATGGTGATGATCGATAAAGAGAAGATGTCCAAATCACTGAACAACTTCTTTACCATTCGTGATGTGCTGGGCTATTACGACGCTGAAACCGTGCGCTATTTCCTGATGTCCGGCCACTACCGCAGCCAGCTGAACTATAGCGAAGAGAACCTGAAGCAGGCTCGCGCCTCTTTGGAACGTTTGTACACCGCGCTGCGCGGTACCGACGCTAATGCAGAACCTGCCGGAGGTGAAGCTTTTGAAAGCCGTTTCCGTGAAGCAATGGATGACGATTTCAACACACCGGAAGCCTATTCCGCACTGTTCGATTTGGCGCGTGAAGTGAACCGCTTAAAGGGCGAAGATCTGGCCGCAGCCAACGGCTTGGCGGCAGAATTGCGTAAACTGGCCAAGGTGTTGGGCTTGTTGCAACAAGAGCCTGAACAGTTTCTGCAAAGCGGTGCACAAACGAATGACGCCGAGGTGGCAGAGATTGAAGCATTGATTAAGCAGCGTAACGATGCACGCGTTGCCAAAGACTGGGCGTTAGCGGATGCTGCACGTAACCGATTGAACGAAATGAATATTGTACTGGAAGATGGCCCGCAAGGGACCAGTTGGCGCCGTAAGTAAGTTCAATAGCCGCCTAAAAAAGCCGGGGAGCAAAAGCGACCCGGCTTTTTCAATGGTGCTGAACCATCAGGCTTTAACGATAACGTTCATGCCTTTGTAGCTGACTTTCTGGCCATCAACAATCTTGCATCGCTTACGCGTTTCTACCTGGCCATTAACTTTCACCAACCCTTCGGCGATGACTTCTTTAGCGGCACCACCGCTTTCGCACCAGCCCTGAAACTTCAGCAAATCGCACAGTTCGACGTGAGGGTGATTTTCCAGATTAAAAATTTCCATACTGCCTTAACTTAGTGTGGTTGAACGTCGTGATATTCCTCGCAGGCTTGCAAGGTATTCTGGATCAGTGTAGCAACGGTCATTGGGCCAACGCCACCGGGAACCGGGGTTATGTAGGCCGCGCGCTGGCTGGCGGCTTCGAAATCAACATCGCCGACCACTTTACCACTTTCCAGACGGTTGATGCCGACATCAATCACGATAGCGCCAGGTTTTATCCAATCACCCGGAATAAAGCCCGGTTTGCCCACGGCCACGATCAACAGATCGGCATGCTCTATATGGCGACGAAGATCCTTGGTGAAGCGATGTGTAACGGTTGTGGTGCACCCAGCCAGCAATAACTCCATGCTCATCGGGCGGCCAACGATATTAGAGGCCCCCACCACGACCGCATTGAGGCCGTAGGTATCGATGTTATAACGCTCGAGCAAGGTGACGATGCCACGTGGTGTGCAGGGGCGCAATTTAGGCGCACGTTGGCACAGACGGCCAACATTGTAAGGGTGGAAACCATCAACATCCTTATCTGGATGGATGCGCTCTAATACCTTGATATTATCAATACCTGCAGGCAACGGGAGTTGCACCAAAATGCCATCGATTGTGCTGTCTGCATTCAGTTTATCGATCAGAGCCAACAGTTCAGGTTCTGTGGTAGCCGCTGGCAGATCGTAAGAGCGGGAAATAAAGCCCACTTCCTCACAGGCTTTACGCTTACTGGCCACATAAATCTGTGAAGCTGGATCTTCGCCCACCAGCACCACAGCTAACCCTGGCGCACGTTTACCTGCTGCTAGACGTTGCTTAACTTGCTCAGCTACTTCGTTTCTAACCTGCTGCGCAATCGTTTTACCATCAATAATCTTTGCTGCCATCAGTGAGGAAATCCATCATTTAAGAAAAGCCCGGGTAGCGCTATTTTGTCAGAAGAGAAGCACGCTGTCAGGCCTTGAATCAGGGTTATGCTAATAATAGGCTTACGATTGCGCTGCGATTTATATTTTTCCCCTTAGAACAAGGGAGCCACACCGTTGTTTGCAACGTCAAACGCCTTCATGATAGCGGTTTACTCGCTGATGAAAATCAATAGGTTCAGAAAAATCATTGTGTTACTTACGCTAATTGCTGCTGTTATGTGCAAAAATCCATCATAAAGTACGCCTATCTCGGTTGTAACAAGAAAAGGCATTGACTCGATTTGCTCTGACCGTATAATCCCAATCCGCAACCTCTTGGTTGTCGCACCACAATGCGCCCTTAGCTCAGTTGGATAGAGCAACGGCCTTCTAAGCCGTAGGTCACAGGTTCGAGCCCTGTAGGGCGTACCATAAACAAAGTCATCAACGGCAGTTACAAACGAAAAAATTTATGTAACGGCTGGTGTAAGTGAATTTGGTCAACGCAGAGCTACCTTTCTAACTTTATTTAAACTTTCAAAACTTCATCATCAAACTTTTTTGTCCTCAACCAGTCATGTTATCAGCAAGAAATACACCCAACGGATAGAGCGACATAATCTGAACTTGCGGAGCCATCTTAAGCGGCTTACCCGCAAGACCATTTTCTTCCCAAAGTCAGAAGAAATGCATGATAAGATCATCGGCTGGTATCAGACAATCAACCATTACCACTAAATTTGCGTCACGACCATTTTTCCCGCCCATGTCTCTGATCAGAAATGCCTTACGTCGGCTACATTATCCCGCTGATGTTATCGTTCAATATGTTCGCTGGTATCTCGCTTATGCCCTCAGATGAACGCATGCCCCCAAGACATTGGAGAAATGGGTCAGTAATGAATGCCCTTTGAACGCTAAGTTAGCTCCTGAACTGTAGCAAGATTTAGTGGCCGTACTGTGATGCTACCTTCCGACTTTAACCGCTACGTGGTTTTCCTGTTACTTCATCGACCACGTTAGGACGGAGGTTACCCTCCGCCCCATCACAGATCCAGACTTGCGCTGCTAACGCATCCGGCTTCCACCTCGGGTGTTTGGCGTAGAAGCGTTGTAAAAGATAAGGATGAACAACTCTGAGCTTCGGCAGAAATCTTTCACTCAAGAGATCGAATCGTTCTCAAGTCATGCTATGTGAACAACGAGTGGAGGACTTTACCAAATGACGCGTATCCCCACTAAGCTGCTGTAGGCATTACTGTGACTATTATCAAAATCAGCTTGATAGCTGATATTACCGTAGAGGCTGATATGACGGTCAAGTTGAGCATTGAAGCCCGTAGCCAATTCCCCCCAACTGCCATCAACATCGGCTTGAAAAGAAACAGGGCCAGTTGCCGATGAAAAAACGGTTGTCGGCTCCCCACGAAATTCATATCCCATCCCAGTACGCAGCCAGAGTGTCAGCAAGCGTGGCGATGCGTTATTGGTATCGAGTACCCAGTTCTGCGCTATCCGAGTTCCAAACTGGCTAGTTAGTGAATCTGTGTTTTTAAAGGAGATTGATGAAACGCCATCGTTGCTATCCGCAAAGGAGATAGTCCGATACGACAAACGTGCGTAGGGATCAATGCTTAGCTGGTTGGTCAGCAGGAACTGTTGTCCGCCCTCAAGTGAGGCCGAAAACGTGTTGGAGTGGGTATCTAAACTTTTGTCTTGATAAGATTGAGATTCGACATCATTCCATGTGTAGTGGGCAATAGTGTTCAGATACCAACCACTGACACCAACATGGGTTGCATAGCCACCAAAGGTGTAAGCGTTAATATTATCCTTTCCAGCATTAAGCCCATCGACATGTGTAACATCAGCGGATATTCGGCCAATAGCGATATGGATCCCGGCACGGTCTTGGCTGCCATGGTCATTTTTTCTATCATACAGGTCAAAACCGCCTTGAAAGGCGACGATGTCGTAGTCATATTTCGGCCCATTGCCAAAAATGCCGTAGGGGCTACCAGCACGTGCGCCAGTGATTGTGGTCAAATGTGCCCAGCCAATTGAAGGAACCGCATCGCTACCGTTTCCTCTACTAATAGGCTTTTTGATCCCCATACGTTCCTCAGCCAAACGGTCATGTAACCTATCAGTCAATACCCGGTCATACAATATCGTCATGGCTGGGAGAACTGTGTACAACGAAGTTACATCGCGATAGTCAGGGACTGTTCCCTTACAATCCGGCGCATAAGGAGCTTGTGCACACGTCAGTGTTGAACGCAGGTACCATGCATCAGGATTGCTGTTATCCATACTCGAACGGAATAAAAGATATTCGTAGGGGCCGGCTACAACATGGTTGCCTAGCTTAAAAGCACCAGGTGACGTGGTTGCCCCCTCTATCGCATCGATAACCAGAATACCGTTGTCGGTAGTCGTTGCTCCAGAGCCGTTGATATTGGTGATGATAAGTGATGTGGTGCCTGTGGCAGATGCACCGTTACCCGCTATCACTAAACGGTTCGATGGAGAGTCATCGGCATCGAGCACCGTGTTGAGGTGTAGCTCCCCACCCTCACCAACATAATTCCCAATAATGCTCAGAGTTCTGGTCGTGTTCAGGATGCCCGATCCAAGATCGATGATACCTGCATTGCCAACAGAAACCTGTTGTCCGCTATAGAATGAGCGAATAGAGGTTGTGGCATCATCGGAAAGCTTCAGGCTGCTGGTAGAGTCGAGTGCCAAAGTACCGGTTTTGGTGACAGCATCCCCTAGCGTCATGCCACTACTATCAAGAGTAAGCTCAGCATGATGGGTAAGAATGACATTATCCCAGTTGGTGAACCGACTGAAACCAGTGATGTTTGAATTGTCGAATATCAGTTGACCTACACCCTGACCTTCATCAATTAACGGAGTCGATACAAGCTCAGTGTCGGCAAGATCGCGCAGGATAAGTGTGTCATTGCCTGTTCCACCAATAATTGTTCCGACAATTTGACCTGCGTTCCATTCGATGAGGTTGTTGCCACTACCAAGCTCGATGGCTATACCATTACCCGCACTGATCGTTCCAGAGTTGCGTAGAATAATGCCACCATTTCCCCCTAGAATACCGTAGGTTCGTGCACTGGTTACCGAGCCACCGGCCAGGTTCTCAAAGGTCCCGGCTTGCAACAAAACACCATTATTATTGGCAGTAATACTGCCGCTGTTGACAAGTGTCGTTGCCGTCGTTGTTTCTAGTGAACGAAAGCCATTGGCTCCATCGCCATTGGCCAAAATAGTCCCCGTATTATTCAAAAGACTATTACTTCCGGTTGCGCTGATACCATGCGAATTCATCCCGGATGTGCGAATCGCTCCTTCATTAGTCAATGTGTTACCTGCCCCGGTAGAGGCCATACCGAACGCATTGATACCGGCTGTATTGATCGTACCCTGATTAGTTATATTACTGTCACTGCCGTTAAGGCCGACAGCGCGCGGTGTGGTATTGAGTATACTCCCCGGTAATAGGGTTATATTTACGCCTGTTGTTCCAGTAGGGGCTGTGATTGTGGTGGTTGAAGGATTAGGTGCGGTTGGATCGCAAACCACAGACTGACCAGAAGTAGGCATATCAATACCGTCGGTAGCCTGTCCCCCGGTTGTGGTATTGATACATCTTGCCTGTACTTGTATCGATGGCATGCAACATAGGGTAAAAACGCTAGCCAGGAGCAATAGGCGATAGGCATAACAGGGCATGATAGTCTCTCCGGCCAGCATGTTACATCGGGTTAAATCCTGCTACATCGCCAAACTCAATCAAATTACAGGACGAAATACAAACATTTTGAGCAGACTCTCTAAGTCAATATCTCATTCATGGCACAGAGAGGTTCACATCCCTTTGTAAAAACTTTACTCAATCAACCCCTACCTCGCAGCCGTGCCAACTGATTACCTCTCTAGAAGCGTGGTAGAAGCACAAAGCATGGCGTTATAACAATGCCGCCTCGGTAATTGCACGCTTAGCGCCCACATAGTGGCTTTGCCAAAAGTTATCCGTCAATTTACTGATACGAACGTTGGCTCCAGTACGCGGCGCTTCAATAAACTTTCCGTAACCCAAATAGACCCCAACATGATCAGACACATCCTGGGTTTTGATGCGGAAGAACACCAAATCCCCTTTGCTCAGTTCTCCCTGCTTGATGTGGCGCAATTTTTTGCTTTGGTACATTTGATTAGTGGTGCGCGGCAGTTTTTCGTTTAGATGCTGATTATAAACATAGTAAACCAAGCCACCGTAATCAAACCCTTGTGATGGCGTTTGCCTCCCCACACATAGGGAATACCGAGCTGGGATTTCAGCTTTTGGATCACCGGCAGAACAATTTTATCTGTTGGCCGCCTAAACGATAGCCCCCTGTTTTTCGCTTTCTCTTCGTTAATGCGACACAACTCCATTTTGGCCTTTTGATGCCGTTTAATTGGAAGCGTCGATCCCATTAGCGCCAAATCATGCACGCTTTAACAGATTACGATCCCCCTTTATCCTGCGCGGTCACTTTGATTTCATACAGCATCGTCGCCCCTGGCGGGATTTTAGGTGGATAGCCATCTTCGCCATAAGCCAGTTCAGGGGGGATGAGCACCGTCGCTTTACCGCCAATTTGTAGCTGCCTGATAACCGCCTGGAATATCGGCGGGAACTCACTCAATTTCTGGTTCAACTGCAACCCGCTTTTTTCCATATCCTCTATCACGGTGCCGTCTGCCAGGCTTTCTTTAACCGTCACCCTGACCGGCTGTTCTTCCGCTATTTTCCCTTTACCCATGGCATCGATACGGTAACTGTAACCCGCCTCTGCCTCCTTGACGCCTTGGTGCCTTTTCAATAAGGCGAGCGCGTCTTTACCCTTTTCCGCCTGCATGGCGAGCATTTTATCACGGGCACTTCTCAGCCTATCCTGCTGACCAGAGAACGCTTTCTCAATATCATCCCCCCGGAGCTGGAGTCGGTTATCAATAACATCCATCACACCGGCAAGTACCACTTTGCTATCATATTTTACGCCGAGTGCGGTGTTCAGCATCAGCGCATGGGCCAGTTCGCGGCCAAACATCGCCCCTGACGCATAATCGGTAACGGCAGCAGCGTTCTTGCCATCAAGGATAATCCGACCATACTTCGCTTCCGTTTCCTTCTTCTGGCTCTCAAGCGTGGCAATTGTCGATACCGACTCGGTCACCTGCCGGTCCAGATTTTTATTTATCCGGGTCAGGCTGGCGATTTGACTCTTCAGCGCCTCTGACTGTTGTTGTTCGTCTGTCAGGTTTTTCTGCATGGCCTCCAGCACGGTAGACTGCGCTTTCAACTGATTCTGAAGGGCGTTTCTCTCTGTAACGGCTTTTGCCAGCCGGGCAGAGGTCATCGCGACCTTCCGACGAAGCTTATTCTGCGCGTTGTCGCGGCGGGCATTTTCCGCCCCCTCCCTTCGGAGCTCGGCCAACTCCTCCGCACGCGCATTAAGTTGCCCCTTTAACGCCTCAATCTGTTGCCGTAACTCAATCAGCGTTGCCTCATCCGCCTTCTTCTGATGCAGTCCGTTTTGCGGCGCTAGGCGAAACTGTCGCCCATCCTGCCTGCTTTTGGTCGCGGGATTTTTTTCCGGCCACTGACCCACAAACTTCAGAATGGCCGGAATACCGTCGTCTTTATCCGCTACGGCCAGAGCTGGCAGCGCCATCAACATCAAGACAGTAGCTAACAAGATGCGCTTATGTCGGTTGTCACCGTTGCCAAACATTAAAGAACCTCCGCACGTTCAGACAACAAGTTCAATTGTAGTGGATCAGTAATACCGGACACCTCAATAGCCTGTTAATTTAATGACAGCCAATTGAGGTAATTGATAATGACTCAACCTAAACAGACCAAACGCCGTTTTTCTCCTGAATTCAAACTGGAAGCTATTGAGCAGGTCGTTAAGTATCAGCGGTCAACCATCGAGGTTGCACGCGCTCTGGAGTTGGACCCCAGCCAATTGCGTAAATGGATACGCCAGCACAAAGAAGAAGTCAGCGGGGTGACGCCGGACAATCCTGCACTGACACCAGAGCAACGTGAAATCCAGTCGCTCAGAGCGCAGATTAAACGGCTAGAAATGGAAAAAGAAATACTAAAGCAGGCAGCCGTGTTGATGAGCGAGCTCCCCATCAAATCTTTGCGTTAATCACACGGCTGAAAACAAAATGGTCGGTGGTCGAATTGTGCCGCCTGCTCAAAGTAACGCGCAGTGTTTACTATGCCTCGCTGAATTCGCGGGTTGATGTAAAACGTCTGCAACTGCGTGCTCAGGTGCGGAAATTGCATCAACAGAGCCGGGGAGCAGCCGGCAGCAGAACACTGAGTCTGCTGATGCGTCAGTCGGGTTATAACGTGGGGCGCTGGCTGGCCCGCAGGCTGATGCAGGAATGTGGTCTGGCGAGTCGCCAACCCGGCAAGCCTCGTTACCGTGGTGAACGGGAGACGTCACTGGCATCGCCAGACTTACTGAAAAGGCAGTTTAAGCCGTCGGAGCCCAATCGTGTGTGGAGTGGAGATATCAGCTATATCAAAGTCAATGGTGGCTGGTGCTACCTGGCACTGGTGATTGACCTTTACTCCCGTCGGATAGTGGGCAGTGCCATATCGTCATCCCCGGATGCCGAGCTGGTGTGTCGAGCCCTGCGTAATGCACTGGAGACGCGACCAAAGGAAAAGAGGCTGCTGTTTCATTCGGATCAGGGAGGGCAGTACAGGAGTAAGAAATACAGGCAGTTACTGTGGAGGAACGGAGTGATGCAGAGTATGAGCCGCAGGGGTAACTGCCTGGATAACTCACCAATGGAAAGAGTGTTCCGAAGCCTGAAAAGTGAATGGCTGCCTGTCGGGGGTTATATGGATATCCATCATGCGGTACGAGATATCGGTGAATGGATACAAAGTTATTACAACACGGTACGCCCCCATCGGCACAATGGTGGATTACCGCCCTGTGAATACGAAGAGCAGTGGAAAAAGGCTACGAAGGTGTCCTGATTTTGTGATCCACTACAGGGTTACCGTCCGCCATCGTCATGGAGACGGTCGGGTCGATATCAGCGGTAACGGTAATGTCAGTCTGGGCGGCATAAACGGACGCCGCGCCCAGCAGCATGGACGAGCATATTAAAGATTTGATCATGTTTTTCATGGGTAATCATCTCCTGATGATGGTTGGTTTACAGTTCCGTCTGTCGGAACCCTGATTTATCTGCTCATTGCAGACAGTGTTAATTCTTCGTTTTTATTGCTAACCCAGTTGAAATACTTGGCCCGGTAAGTCTTGCCTGATTCAAACCTGACCGATTTCAACCTTATTGATGTATCCGGATAGACGGTTGCTTTTTCCTTTTTCCACACGCAGCGCTTGCTTCCCTCACAGATACCGATTTCATTCAGCGGCATTCTTATGGTGCCGTCGTTAACTATTTCGCCGGTATCAGGATTAAATTTGAGACGGGGAATAATTGTCTCCGGAGCGACATGTGCCAATACCCCCCAGACAATACTGACACCCACTTCTGTGCTGTTTTCCTTTCCCTGTGTCTGTCCCTTGTATTCTTTTTCCGACACGCCTTCAAAATAAACTCGCCATGTGGTTTCCTTGGCGGGTGCCTTCATGGTGACCAGCCGAACAATACGCGTGGCACCGGCAGCCACGGCAAGTTTTTGAGGGGTGACGACCAGTGAACCTTCATCGGCCATATTGACCTCACCTTCAGATTCTTTTTTTGTTCCCGGCTGCATTATTTGTTTTTCTATCACTCTGACGAACTGAACGTCGTTATTTTTTGACTCAACCTGAATTTACGCAGAGCCGTCAGTACCGACCCCAACCTCTATGGGGTATACGATCATTGCGGCGTAGGAGTGGGGCGAAAATAATAAATAAGCCGTAAAATAAAATATTTTTCTCATCCACTGAACTCTCGCTGACCGATCATTCATTTCTTTTGGGTCCCTTTTGTTTTTTAATGGCTTCTACCAAACAAAACCATATAATTATTTTTTAAATAAAAATAATTATTATTGATACTTCAAATGTCGATTTCATTATTTAACGACCCCCATCATTAATTTGATGGGTGCGAAAACAATCTTGCTGAGGATGTAATTATTTATAAAATCAGAATAGAGGGGAAGTACATTATAATAAACACGTTTATACCGCTCGATGCAACATCAATTGATAGATTTAATCTATCAGTAATAAAACGCCCCTCAATATTTCCGGTAAATATATTTTTATTAACCAATGGAAAACTTTAAATATAAAATAACAAAAATAAACTAATTGTTATAAATAAATATAATTCGTTACTTTAACGTATTCCAAGGGCAATATCTTACCGTTGCTTTATTATCAATAAAATATGCATCCCTACCGTAGCATGATGATTCAGTTTATAAACCATGTTAAATGTAGTCAGCGTGCCACTGTGTTTTATTTACTTGCGCGGTTATCAATGAGTTTGAGAAATAAACCGTCGGTAGCTGAGAATATCGACGCTGAAGCGGAAGTCGTTATCTGCTGTGAAGCCGATGAACAGGGGTCTTACGTGCGGTGTAAAGCCAATCCCCGGTGGTTGTTCTACGCTGATGACCGTATCTGCAAACGGGCTCTGGCCCACGTCTTCGGCCCGAGAAATGCCTCGACTCTGCAACGATTGCTGGTCCTGCTAAGCACATTTAATATTGCCTTTTATATGACAGATTATTGCCTTTTATATGACAGATGCTTGGCCGGTTTATACGGTCCTGTTGAGCGCAACCCGCCACGTGGTGCGCAAGAAATATACCCAAAGGATAGAACGGCATAATCTTAATCTTCGCACACATATCAAACGACTGACCCGCAGAACCCTTTGCTTTTCGAAGTCAGAGGAAATGCACGATAAGATCATCGGTGGGTATTTTACTATTCATCACTATCAATAAATCTGCGTCACGACCTACGTCCGCGCCACGTTCCTCCAGTAGCTCTTCAACATTGCGATAAGTGAGCGAATAGGCACACTTCCACGCACAGCCATCAAGATAAGATCTTTAGGAAAGGGGCGACCTTTGAAACTGAGCATCATTCAACCTTAACTCGGATTTATTAGTCGACACTATCACTTAGCTTTATATTTTCGACTGAGTCCAAAACCAAACATCTTCATGGTTCACGGGGATAGCGTCTGGGATTACCATTCCAAAGTCCCACATTTACGCCCCGGAACGCTATAAAACAGCACTTCCCGGCAAAAAATATCTTTCGCTTGGAAATAAAAATAGATTGCCAACAAAATGCAAGCTATTGAAATAACAATCGTCCAAAAATTTTTCATGCCCCTCCCTAAGTGTCAACCACTGATAAAAATGGATTATGTCGGATTAAGGCGTTGTGTTGCAAAAAACGCGGCGCTAATCATATTTACCGCCGGCTCCTTTTATAAATCAGCCATTAAAAACGCCAAGTGATGCCGGCGTTGACGCTGTTGTCCTGATGATTCTGCGACAACAGCCCACCGTAGCTCAACGACAACGTAGCGTTGTTGTTCACTGCCACCTCCGCGCCAGCCTTCAGCACAATACCGTCACGCGATAACGGCACACTATTGACAATGAACGACGATTTCCCTCCGTTGAAACGCAGCCTTGTGCCCGGGTCCAACTCGCCGTACCGATGCTGCCAGCCCAGTTCGCTGCGTAGCTCCACCGTCGTTGTTTTGCCTGCCAGCCACTGGTTGTCAACACGCAGTCCCAATGTTGATACCATAGCTTCGGTGTGCTGCTTGTCGCCCTGCAATGCTGCCGCCCCTCCGTCTTCCGCAATGCCGTTGTTTTTGAGATTTATATACGTGAGGTTGACGAACGGCTCCAGTCTCACCCAATCGGTTTTCATGCCGTAGCCTGTTTCAGCGAACAGTTGTTCGGTGCGCGCACTGTACTTCGCTGTTTCACGATCAGACTGGATGCCGTAGTTCAACAAGCGTGTAGTTTTGATGTGATGCCAGGTATAGCTGGCTCCACCGCGTAGCGCCAACGCCCCGAACTGCTTGCCGCCGTAAGTCGCTAAATGGTAGTTGTCGCTGTTAGCTCCCGAACCATAGCCGCCATCCAGCGAGGTGCGGGTGTAACCGGTCGCCCCTCCCAGCCGCCAGTCGTCCGCCAGCTCCGAGTCCAGCCCCAGCAACACACCATAAGTCGACGCCTGATAGCCAGTGGCGTTGATGTCGCCCGACGCGTGGTCCCAGGCGCCCAGCAATTGCGCCCAGGCACCGCCTTGGTTCACCTTGATCTCCGACGGGACCGCCAGCCCCTCCGCCTGACGTAGGCGTCCATTCAGCGCCTCACGAAGATAGCGGTTGTCGTTCACCAGCGCCGAGGTTATATCCGCATGGATTTGCCCCGACAACTGACGAAACGCCTGCCGCGCGTCAGCCACAGTGCCGCTGTAAAGGATGCTCTCATACACCGGGTTGCCGGGCGGCAGCGCATCTACCGCCGTTGCCGCCGCTCGTTCGTTCTGCGTCTGCGCCACGTTGGTAAAGGTGGTGTCATTGCGCCCGACGCTCAATGTCACCCCGTCCGGCTGGTAACTCAGGCCGCTGTCAAGAAACAGGTAATTTTGCGTAACCGAGTCAAACTGCCCACTGACTCCCTGTTGGGCTATCAGGATTTTGTACTGCTGCCCCAGCAGGCTCTGCACTTTGCTTTGAGTCAGCAGGTTGCCACCGGTTTCCAGCGATACCGCTACCACACCGCCGCCGATCGTCGCAGAACCGCCGCTTACGATCCGATCTCCCTGCCCGCTCTGAGCAACATCGACCACGTAGCGCGAGCCCAGTTCAAAGCTGACATTACGGTCTACGCTCAAAGTCCCACTCGAGTTACCCGGGGCCACGGTACCGCCACTGCGTGCAGTCAGCGAGCCGATACTGCCAACTCCCCCTAGGGTACCGCTGCCCTGCACATTTACATCAGAGTAAACAGAACCACTCACTTTCAAGGTTCCCTGATTAATAATAGTAGGCCCGAAGTACTTGTTTTTACCCGCTAACTCCAATGTCCCTGCACCCATTTTTGTCAGTCCACCGTGCCCACCGATATCATTGGCCCATTTATCATAACTACATTCGATACTTCCGCAGATGCGTTGATTACTTGACCCGGATTCAACGACAGCACCCACCCCGGGGATGTTGGCGATAAACTGTGTTTGCATATAAGAGCCATCGATATACAAGTCATTAGGTATATCAGCAGCAGTGACCAACATTTTCGGGCCATCTATCGCGCTTCTTAAATTGAGTTTTCCCCACCCATACATCGCATCTATACCTTTTTCACCAAGGTCAGTCGCTGTTGTAAGTAACACGGTCGCTATTTGGGATGCTGTCATATAAGGAAAACGTTGCATAAGCACTGCCGCTGCACCAGTAACCATTGGGGCGGCCATCGATGTTCCGGTTTTTAAGCCGTACGTTGGTATTATATTTTTTTCACCCGTTGCAAAATAGTGATTATAATCCGTTTGTGCCGTTGTGCTGTATATGTCAGTCCCTGGCGCTGAAATACAGTAACTTGCGGTATATCCACAACTTGTGGATGACTCATCCAGGAGGTCATTTTTTCCTAAATTCGCGGTAATAATAAAGTTATTTAACGTATCAGGAAATAGGTAGGGTATGGAAGACTCTCCTACCGGAACGTTGTAGTTATTGCCATTGCCAGCAGCAAATACGAGTAATTTTCCAAAGCGTACAGCTCTGATTAAAGCTGCAGATAATAATGAAGGAAAAGTATCCAACCCTGTTGATGGTACAGCATGATGACTTAAAAAATTAATGGTATTCACATCATCTGTAGTGTAATCACCAACAGCGTCTTCTTTGGTTACTTTCACATAAAATGGCCTCCCATCAGGAAAATATATCTCTTCCCCATTATCATCGATATTGATAGGAATAACCGGCCCCCAACTATTATTGAATACACGCGCATTGCTTTGTATTAGCACTTCAAAATAATTATTATTTGAATCTAAAAACTTAGCTGAAAAATGGCTGGAGTTGTAAGCAACACCATGCATTTCCTGGCCAGTTCTCCTCGCTGCAGCGATTCCTGCAACATGTGTCCCATGATCACCAAAAATAAACTCCCCCAGATTAGGAAAATCATCAAGCCCCGAAAAATTATATGCCTCAGCCACATCGACTTTATTAAGCTTCCCTATAAATTTAGGGTGGGTAAAGACAGACTCATCGAATATGCCAATGCTTACCCCTTCACCATTAAACCCCCTTGCATAAGCGTAATGAGCACCAATAGCTTCAAGCCCCCACTGATTATTAAACTCTTGTGTCATCCAGCTTTCTGGCGAACCAATTTTAGCCGTTTCTATATAGCTATCAGTCGAAAGTGCTCTGAAAGAAATCAGCACCAAAAAGAGTGAACTGTACTTTTTAAATGGAAAAACTATCATATTGATGATACTCCCTTCTATTAGTAACTTCCTTTAATGAATGTTTTTCTTTTTACTAAAAAACATGTAGAGAGAAAATACCCTCTGCTTACCTTATGATAACAAAGCAAGATTTCCGGTTGTGCTAGAGCACTGTTGTCTCCCTTTCAAAGGTAACCTATCATGCACAAAAATTTAACGGAAACATGGCTAATTACGGGACTACTACTTGTTCGCATCCAAAAGGATTGGGCATTCGAAGTCGTCTTAAGAAATGAAGTAATAGACACCCTAGACGGTAATTATCGGATTGTGACCATATCGAAGTGATGAATACAGGAGTCCTTATAAGTACTACTCGGTTCCCACTGACCATCTTTCAACACGACGTTGTTAATACCAAACGCGGCAAGTCCATCAACAGTGTAGCTCCATCCTGCACAATTCATTTTATGTGCTTTAAGCACCTCTAGATGTTTCTCTGCTGCTTGTCCATAAGTTGTTACAAGTTGATTTACCTTTATTTTTTTGAAAAAGGCGTTTTCTTGTTGAATAAGTCCAGTCAGTAGTTCTATAAACCGCTGCCTATCCTCTGTCTTTTCAGGAACTATCTCATCACTGAAACTTTGCGTAGCCCCTCCATGCCATCCTAACTGGCTGCCCTTTGCAAGGTATTTTGTTTTTCCGGCAGGGAAAATATAGTTCGCACAGGATGAGAGGCAATAGTCTTGGACCTGAACGTTCAATTTTTTTTCGAAAACCAATTCACCCATCGCCATGCCTGGAACGATATCGCCGCCACTACTATTAATAACAAGAGTAACTATGTTATCGCTCAGCAACGCTTTAAATTCCTCATACCCAGATTGACTGATCTCGCCAGAGTAGTAAATTTTATCACCGGAAGAGTATACCTTTAGGTTATCCTCACCCTCAGAAGCTTCCTTTTTATCATTGCACCCAGTCAGTAATACCACCAACATCGCAATGACAACTGAAAGTAAATTAATCTCCTTCAAAGTATTACTCCCTTTAATATGCTTTGGATTTCCATATTCTCCCATCACTCATGTTCACTCAATGATTACCTGTTATTTGTTTTGTTTTTGTTTAGAAAGTGGCATCAAGAAAGAATCGTGGCACGTATGTAATCATACAATAAATAAATTAATTCATATTTTGCACTCTTCGAGCATGCTCACTTTGCCAATTCAAGGACAGCACTATACGTAACACACGATTTACTGAACACCCGTTCATTACCCCATTGCAGTCTGTTGAAACCGGACACTATGAGTAAGAGATATGTCATGAGGCGGGCGTCTCTGAATGCCTCATACTTTAGCTGCAAAGTGAAATACGGCGGTAATGAAACACCTGATGTCAGCAGGATAAAAGACCTTGAGGATGAGAACCAGTAGTGTCGCATTAGCGTAACCAGCAGGTATGCTAAACTCAATCCCCGCTAATGCGACAAAGTCAAAGGTATTCTCTATTCAACGCGAACTCAATTCGCATTCTGCTCGAAACACTGCTCCCCTAGCCGAGTATATTGGTTGAAAGCGATAATAAACTTGCGATGCAACCCGAGCAGATCAGTGCCAGCATACTTTTCCCCAGGTAATAGATTAAATACTTTGGCGGTATCATCTTTATCGTCACAGCTCTTGTGGATCATAACGCGGAAGTAGGTATTACCGGTGTTTTTTAACACGCCGGCCTGCCTATCATAATGATAAGTGAAACGCATTTGGCGCGGCCGAATAACCAGAATAGTATCGAGTGCAACGATGGGTGAAATCAGCGGGGTTTTACTCTGATTTGATAACGCCATCGCATCGGCTGGGATCTCTTTTATCACGATGCGGTAATAACGTTCGCGATCATCCGCCGGGCCACGGTAGATGATTTTAAAATATTCCCAACCGCCTGGTTCAATAATTTTCTTTAGTGGCGTATACATTATTTCGCCGTTTTCCAATGGCAAAGGACGTTCATCAATACCCGGTTTATTGATCCGATAGGCGCTGATGACATATAGATTGGTATTTTTGGTGTTGTTGACAAACTGGCGCGAGAAAAATGTGCTGTCGCTCTCTAGCGTAAATACGCTAGAGGAGAGATAAATCGCCCGTGCCGGGGACACCAATAACACTAAGCACAATGCTAATTTCATCATATGCATTACTTGATCTCTGCACCTGTCCAAGTCGCCGTAACCCGTACCTCACCAGAGGCACTCACCACACCCATCCAATCCCGCCCGTCCAGAGTCCACATAGAATCCGCCTCATTCATCGGGAATGTGAGTGATAAATCGGTTCGATAAAAACTGCCGTCGTATTGATAAGGGTCCGGCCAGGGGATTTCCATCCAACGCGCCGCATTAAGGCTGATCGGCACATTGTCACAGCTGTTGCGCGAACTGATGGTTTGCCCGCTGTCGTTGGTATAAGTCAGGTAGGCCGAGAACGGCACACGGAACTTACCATCGCTAGAAGAAAATACACAGTATGGTAGGCCTCCTTTCTGTTCCATAGGGCCGGATACTTGCGCAGTGATCGCATTAGCCTGCTTAGGGCCAGAAGTTGTTACAATGTAATCGAAAACGATCGGCGGTTCTTTACCGCCTACTTTACCTTCACGCTTGGGGTTGAGAACCAGATCTTTGGAGATGATACTGATACCAAAATCGCGTGGGCGAAGAATGATGGAATTGGACGGTGAAAACTCATAATACCCCGACTGTGGAGCCGCAGTATTGGTAAACAGAAAGGTGAATAAATCCTGGCTGCGGGTCAAATCTACCCCGCGATCGATCAGGTTTTTCAGGAAGGTTTGCGAGAAGAAGACATAAATGCCATCGTTACCCGGTTTGATCAGAGTAGAAGCCACGGTCCTTGCGTTATAGTTCACCCAACCACTGGCACCGTCTGCGCTCAGGCGAATGGTGTTTGCGGCAGGCGTGAACCCCAGCAAGCCGGTATTGACTCTCAGACTCATGCGCATCTGCGGTAGCGCATTACCTTCAATATGATAAGACACCTGTTTGCAGATAACACCATTCAGTGAACCAATATAACCCACGCTGCAAAATTGTGAGCCCAACCCAAGAGATGGATTACCATTACTGTCGATAAAGATCTCTTGTAGCGCGTTGGTGGACTCCAGCCTCATATAACCCGCTTTAGTTAGGGTAAATTCATGGTTGGTCTGCCTGCCTCCTACAGACACGCAGGTTTGACCGGCGGCAGGATTATAATTTGTGCGGGTAGAGCAAGAACGGTACTTATAAGTTTCAACCGACCCTACCGTGAGATTCTTAAAATATTCATAGGCAGAATCAGAGAATATTCCACGGGCATAGAGTGCTTCCCCACCACTGGTATTCACTTCAACGTGATACACCCCCGCTTCACCGATATAACCCTGTAAATAACCATTCGATGGACAAGCACTTGTATTACGCATACAACGGTTACCGATAAAAGGCCGATTGATCGGGGAATCCTCCAGCCAGATATCGGCAAAGGAGTTGAGCTGTAGAGTACCTGTATACCCCATATAGCCCAGACTGAGCTGATCGCCAGAGGTATATTTGGTAAACACGTTAGCACCGCTAAAACGTGGGTCGGTACGTTGCGGCGTAATGAAGTACTCCCTATCCACCTGATTCTCAATAAAGAAATACTCGTTGCTCACGTTGGCCGCTAGCGTAGCGAATGAGCTCAGCAGTAATGCCCCTGCCAGCCCGTAAAAATTACATTGTTTCATCAAATCCGTCCTTACCCTTGTGCCAGAATAGTCTGCATTGCGCAAACCACATCGCCGACCCACTTCACGCCTCTGGCCTGGTTCAGATCCAGATCCACTTCGCAGATACCATAATCCTCAGTGGTCAGTGAAACGCTTGGGAAACGTTTATCCACGTCCATCGAGAATGCACCTGTCGCATCAGTGGTCGTTTTGCCGATGTGGTTACGCACTGCCGCATTGGCAAGCGCCCGGCCACTCTCGGTTGTCATACGGCCAAATACCGTCACCAGTTGTTTAACTTCAGGTTTGTAGACGGCAACGTTACCCGGATACAGCGTGACATTGCTGATGCGTCCTTTCACGATGTCAAAGCTGTCCATCGTGTTCTTGTGGTTCATCAGTTCAACTTTGTAACTGGCATAAGGAGGTAATGGGATGAAGCTATCCGACCCAGTCAGGCGATAGCTGCGACCATTGACCTGGGCAGAAAGTACCGCATTATCCATGATGTCGGTTTTCACAATGACGCCCGATCTCTCCTGGATGCCGCTGGCGGCCAAATGTTTATCACTGTAGGCCACCGAACCACGCGCAGTCAGGTTGCCATTGAGACGATTGCTGTCCGGACGGGAGAGCGAAAGCGTACCCGCGCTATACTTGGTATCGAACGCAGCGTAGCCGGAAGCAGAATAATCACTTTCACCGTTATGCTTGTCCTTGACCAATTTCGCCAGATTGAAGCCTGCAGAAGTGAGCGGTGAATTATCAAAACTTTTGTTTGCCGCCAGATTGGCCCGCACGTTGCCGTTGCTCGAGGAGACCCCTGTACTCAACCAGGCCGCCAACGGCAATGAGAAGTCCAGAGAGACGTAACGCTGACTGGAACTGGACTGATTGTCATAGCGATAACGCTGTATCCCGGCACGCAGATTCACACTGCCGAGGCGCCCTGAAAACAGCGCAGTGGAGTATTCAAGGTTGTTCGAGATGCTGCGATCGCGTTTATCTACCATGCGGCTCAGCGTGATCTGTCCGCCACGTTCAAAGAATCGACTCAGGCTGAAAGTACTGCCATAGGAATAAGCATCCGACTCATATACTGGCAGACTGTCACCGATATGACTCTTTTCGCGATTGGCCCACAAAGAACCGTATCCGTCTGGTAACGAAGTGCTGATGCTGAAAATATTACGGTAACGTCCACCCTGTGAAATGAGGCCCTGCCAGCCCAGAGTGGCGAATTGGTTCACGCTCAGATTGGCTGATGTTTCGTTCACTACATTATTATCAAAGATATAGCTGGAGGTTTGTACCACTAAACCGAAAATTGCAGGTACTGAGGTAGCCTTGAATATTTCTGGAATCGATATCGCCGCGGCACCCCCTGCCAGATAGGTTTGGGTTGTGGTGTTGGTACGGCGACTGCGGTTATCGTAATGCACATAACCGCCATACAGCTGCCAACTTTTTTGATTCACCTCAATATTATTACCGGAGAAAGACTTGTTGATTGTCTGACGCATCCGCGAATGCACTTTACCATCTATTACAACCTCGACATCAACATCATAGATACCAAATGGTAAACGGCTGGTATCCACTTCAAAGCTCCCCATCGGGAAGTTTTGAATGTTCAGCAGACGCCCCTGGCGATACACGTGCACTTCGCCCGCATCAGGTAAAAAGACAGTAATTGGCGTCAAGGAATATTGATTATGTCTGATCTTGGTAGATGATTTATTACCATAAGTTACGCCGTAGACTTTACTGGTGTTGAGTGCCGACAGGCTACCGAGCGACTGCAGATTCCAGGTATCGACCAGCCCTAACGCCAGACGGTAGCCGTCCATATCCCGCTCATACATTGCACGGTAAAGCTGGGTTTGTTGGGAATCTCCAATACCATAAAAGGCACCATTCACATTAAAATGATGCTCTGCAATACCAAAGGTATTATCCAGATTCAAATAGCTGTTAGAGGCGTTATTCCCCTGTTTTACTTGCGTGCGGTAAACGCCCAGATCGTAATTCAATACTGAACTGAAATTCTGTACCGAAGACTCACCCAATACACTCTGGCGAGAGAGAATGGTCGGAGACAAACTTTTTTCACTCACATCCAATGTCAGAACAAACGAACGCAGGTCCAGATTCAGTTCCGCATCAGGCGAAAGTGTAATACGGGTATTCTGACTAAAAAAGCTATCCTTCACACTACTGATTAGCGTTCGCGTATTTTCGGTAAGCGTTGCCCCATTGGGATTATCGACCAACGTAATATCTTTTATCATAAGGCTGCCTTTTTCTAACACGACCTGCGCATCAGCCACCTTTTGTTTCTCTTGTTGATCGCCGCCTTTGTAACGCAGAAATACAGGAATACTCATACCTTCAGCTAGAGCCTGACCGAAAATGCCGGGGATGAGATAATTCCCTAAACGAGCATCCTGTAAGTTTCTTGCATCGGCTTGCATAGCTACAATGCCCGCCGTAATACATAATGCAACAGTCTTTGTTCTGATAGTGAAATTATTACCCATCTATTTCCCCAAACAACATCTTTATCATTGCACGAACGCAAATAATGGGCGTATAAACTGCATGCTATGCATATATTCAGGTTGCAGGAGCATGGCAAACTCGTGGAATTCCAGCAGCCAGCAGCATAGATAACTCTGCCACTCGGGTAAGCAATGTAGCCAACCATATGCAACTTGAAATATGAAGAGTGTAAAGAGCTTATTTTATATTGATATAGTCTTCGTTGTGCCAAATACCAACGCTGTGCTTTTTGTTATTAACATCAACAAATTTTAAATATACCCCAAGCCCCGGCATGACATAGTAACGCTCACGGCAATTTTTTTTCTTATCTTCACTGGTTTGTATGTTCTTGCACGGGCCAAATGCCACCACGCGGAAAACGCTATTACCGGTGTTATAAACTACGCCATCACGATATTGATAATTAAATTTATCTTGCCTAGGCGTCACCACTAAAATGGTGCTTATTGTGGCTGATGTGGTTGCTGAGGCCGTTTTCTGCGTTTTTGACTGCCCTTCTTCCAATACAGGATGATCACTCCAAACTAAGCGATAATAGCGCTCCTTATCATCTTTTTTCCCCTCATAAAAGACCCGGAAAACATCTTTCCTATTGCCGGAAAGAATCATGTTTGAAGGTGTGACCATTATTTCCTGTTTACTCTCCATAGGGATCACTTTTCCCCCTTCAATCGGAGAAGAAATACGCTCGACCCTCAGGCTAACCAACCGGGCTTCATTCACAGTATTGATGACTTCCTTGGCGATAAAATTCTGGCCTGGTGTAATGATCGAAGTAATAGCACCCACATTAATGGCATTGGCATAAGAACACGTAAATAGCACAGAGCTAATCAGAACGGAAAACCATCTTTTCATAATACCTTCCACAGGTTCGGGGCTATTTACCCCGATCCTGACTATTTCATTGCAATAAAATCAATTACATGACTGATGTGAAGTCACCATCCCATGTGGCAGTGAATTCAACGTTCACATTACCATCCCAGTAACCATCGGTTAGCTCCTTAAACGTCGTCTCAGCACCGGCTACGGTCGCTTTCACGATGTTGAAAGCAAACTCGCCCTGAGTACTGGTACGATCAGAACCTGCGTAAGCACTTTCCTGCGCGAATGCAGCCAAACCCGCGCTGATACCTTTTGAAGTATCGACCATCACGGTTTCGCTACTCTTGGAGAGTTCGGTGTCGTTCCACTTCACACCGACCGTGAGCTCAGAGTCATCACTGGTGCGGCTCATGGTGTTAGAGATTATTTTTGAGGTCAGTTTAAAATCACTGGCGCCAGACTGGCCAGCAATGGTGATATCAAACGCACCATTTTGGGTATTAAAACGCTCAAGACCTTCAGCATAATTAAAAGTCAGTGATTTCAGTGGTGTTACTACCAGCATACTGTGGGTGTCTTTAATGGCTTTGGCATCCCAAGAAGCGGTGGCATTCGCCGTACGCGTGTCTGCATTAGATAGATTAATTGTTCCCATCACTGAGGCTGCAATCAAAACCAGAGCTAACTTCTTCATAAACTATCTTCCTTTACTTATTTCAATCAATTTCCAGTCAGTATCTACTGGTGTGGTACAAAAAATGCGACGCAAGGACGCATTCGAAAATAAATTTTCGAATAGGTTCTAAATTTCTTATAAAACAATACTATTGATCGAACGATAGATTTTTATATTTTATAATTATGGGTTATTTAAATTATCGACACTCCATTTCCAGTAAAAAACCTCATTAATTAGAGCTAAATAGGTGTTCTTAATATCGCTACACATAGGCTTCCAGCCGGTGGGAATGATGAGGAACGCCGACACGCCGTGAACCCCTCCCAGGGGGATCGTATCGCGCATCCATGCGCTCAACGGTCGGCGAACTTGCATCACCCCCACCTGTAGCACCATTACGCATAGCTATTTAGGAGATGCTCGTATAAAAATATCATTAATCTTTGCTAAACCCATTTTCTCCAAAATATTATGACGCAATGCATACACCGTCTTAGGGTTTAACTGTAACCTGTCAGCGAGAACCTGTACTGTAAAACCACGGGTTAACATACGGAGTAAACATATCTCACGTGAGGAGAATCTTATTTTTGATGGTGGCATGACCTTTTCCCCTGAAATCACATGGTTGATTTTTTTAAAAGACTCTTCTGGTGTTCCTGTCCCTAGAATCACCGAATCAACTTTACTTAAAGTGTCTTTGTAGTAATTCGCTAATGGCAGGAGATGTCTATCAGTAATCAAAACAATACGATTAAAAATACAAAACATCAACCAGTCCTGGTCAAGCAAGAGAAGTAAATTACACATTTGAAAATCAATAAAAATAAATTTCGATTGTTTAGTGCGTGTGTTGATAGATTTAAAACACTCTAAAATACCCTTATAAAAATATCTATTATTACCTGGCCAGACTGCAAAATTTCTGAGTGGAACATAGTGAGCCAAGGTACAGTCATTACTTTTCATATGTAACATAAAGACTCACTCCTTACCTAAAACATTAATCACTAATCACTAATCACTAATCACTAATCACTAATCACTAATCACTAATCACTAATCACTATTACGCTTAATATGAAAACTCTTGCTCAATATTATGCTAAGAAGCTTCCTAAGCTGTAAAATTATATTAACGGTGAAATACAATTCCACAAATAGATAATAACTTTCAATTAATAACAAACTAATAGCCACAGTCTATTGATTTGTTATTATTTATCGAACGCACATACCATTTAAATAGCTCAGATAACATACAATCACAATCAATATACACATCACTAATTTATTGAGAATTTTCTTTGTCAATCTTTTTTAAATAAAAGTAAATCGCGCTAAGACACTTGTGTGACCGTTAATGAAAAGAAAAAATCAAACGATAATAGAAAGAAAAATCTTAATATTAATGTATTTCTGCACGTTAAATTTTTTTGCTTTTATAGTTCATTTATTAACCGAAAAATTTCTCTAAAATGCAGGCGTTTATTTAACATTTTATTAACATTTTTTTGGGGTGGGATGATTTAAGTGTTTTTTTTGTGATGAATATCACTTTATTTTCGGAAAAAACTTAGTTTTAGGTCGCATGGATAATTCGTGCAAGGCTTTTAACGTCCAAATTTTAGCCAAAAAATACCTATTAGGTAGGGGTGTTGGCTCTGGTATTAGGCTGTGTCCCTCAATTGCCCGTGGTGCCGTCGCAGACCCAAAATCCCGTTATCAAGGCGGAGAGTGAAGGACAGAGTGGGCCTCTGTTCAAGCTCAACAACGCAGAAAACGGGATTTTAGGGCACGACCCGCTGGGCTGGGGCCATTTGCACGCATTACTGCGTTATTCACCGCTTATTGAGTCCACCAAACCTCACGGCTCAAGCCTTGCTCTGCGCGCAAATAACCGCCAGCGGCGCTCGCGTGCAATTGAGGGACACAGCCTAGTGTACGCAAGTTAGCAAACCGTTTTCCTAGATAGCCAACGGATAACTCAGGCTCCCGATGGCGAGGTTTTATCCCCAGCGGAACAATCTTATCCCTTGTCTACCTAAAAAAGCGTCAGCGCAATTTTTGCTAATTTACCTACGCTAATGCGACAAAACCTTTCTCATCGGTTCCAGTTACCAGACTGTGCTTGACCACACCGGCTCATATTATCTGTGAGCAGCCACTTACAGGTTTCGCATGACAGTGACGCATTATTTTCTTCTGAACTGGTGCATGACCAGAAGGTAAGTGTCCAATATGCCAGCATTATTCAGCATCTGGAACGAATTGTTGAAGGCCACATTACGCAGGTGATCGTCGGTAATACTGCACCAGGCGCCGAGATTATCCCCCCGAACTGATAGGGTCATGCCATTATTGGCATGCGTATTCAGCAGGGATAATTTCACCGCCCTCAAATATGTGTGACTGATGACCATCAAGAAGCATAAAGGGTGCAGCGGTGTTTAGAGAGCTCTCTTTATCCTTATCGGGAAAAAACCAGGCGATTTATCGCTTAGAAGAACACAAAAATCGCCTTAGAATAGCGTTATTTATAAACAATTTCCCCCTTGGGTTCATAACTCCCCGCGTCAAGTGGTGAATGCTTTTCGATATACTGTTTCAACACTTCTGCATCGATAAACCCGGTGTTTACGTAGCTCGGTAGCGTATTGAGCTTGGGATATCCATCGCCACCCAGTGCGTTAAAACTCAGCGTAGCCAAGCGATAAGTTTTATCTGCCTGCAGCGGTTCACCCTTGATTTTGATATCGCTTACGCCTTTACCGTCTGCGACCAGGCTGACATTGGCAAACTGAGCATAGGCACCTGAATCGACCTTCATATTTGCGACTTCCGCCAGATACTGCTCAACGTCACGGCCTTTCATGTCAACGTACGCCAATGTGTTACCAAATGGCTGTACCTTCAGGACGCTTTTATAGGTGATATCACCAGCTTCTATTGAATCACGTACGCCGCCACCGCTCATCACCGCGAAGTCTGCGTTGGTTCTTTCCATTTGTGCGGCTAAGATCACCCTGGCAAGGTTGGTCTGTACAAAGCGGACTTTATTGCGATCGCCTTCCAGTTTGCCGTTGACAGTGCCAACCTTCACATCCAGTTGTGCCTTGCCTTTCTCCTCAAACGGCGTCAACAGCTTCATCATTGCGGGGTCTTCGGCAATTTCCTGGGTATAAAACACGCGCTCGCTGCTGCCATCTGCTTTCTCTATGTTCTTCTTCAGGTTGACCGGTATCAGTTGGTAGTGAGTCATCTTGAGTTCACCGTTGCGGAACTGAAAATCTGCACGACCAACGTATTTTCCCCATTCATGGGCCTGGACAATCCAAGTTCCATTCTGACGATCGGGCGCACATGGCGTCCCTGGAACATAATCTACCTGCTTATGGTTTTCGCTCGCCATACAAACCGGATCCTGCGAATGCCCACCGACAATCATATTCAGATAGCCTGCAGGCAGGCTGCGCGCCATTTCCACATCGCCAGGCGCGTTAGACCCATGGTAACCATCATCATAGTGGCCCATGTGGGTCGCTGCGATAATCACATCAGGTTTTTCATCTTTACGCAGCTGCTCGACAACCTTCTTGGCTTCTTGTGCAGGAACGCGAAATTCGATATCGGTAAAATACTCAGGGTTACCTATTTTGGCGGTGTCATCGGTCGTCAGGCCAATGACGGCGATTTTAATCCCCTGTTTATCAAATAACGCATAAGGTTTGAACAGTCGCTGTTGGGTACTTTTCTGATAAATGTTGGCAGACAACAGAGGGAAAGAGGCCCATTTCTCTTGTTGGCGCAATACGCTCAACGGATTGTCAAATTCGTGGTTACCAATCGCCATTGCGTCGTAACCGATCAGTGTCATCCCACGAAAATCCGGTTCTGCATCCTGTAAGTCTGATTCAGGAACTCCAGTATTGATATCCCCCCCGGATAGCAACAGTACACTTCCCCCCTTGGCAGCCACTTCCTGGCGAATGCTATCCACCAGCGTTTTCTGCGCCCCAAGACCATACTCGCCATAGTCGTTCTGCCAAAAATGGCCATGGTGGTCATTAGTATGCAGGATGGTAATGTCGTAGGTTTTATCCTTTTCCCAGGCTCCGGCTATTCCTGAAAATAACGTCAAGGAAGCAGTCAGCACACCTGCGGTGGTTTTGAACGAAAAACGCATAGCAGATCTCCATTGCAAATGATGGGCATTCTTGATGAATACAAAATTGTAACGCTAATTAACAACGTCTGATTTCAAATTTTTGCGACGCCGATCAGATTATGCCGAGGGTTCCTTTCTAGGGAGCATTTTGCCTAAAATTGTCAACCGAAAGCCGTGGACAAGGTTGTCGGCTGAAAGATGAACAGGATAAGATATCTGCCCTATCCCCTCATATATACCAGGCTAACAATAACATGACCGATCGTAGTGAAGCTGCCATGCCGACGGTAAAAAGCAGTGCGGTTAAGGGCACTGCTTTTTCTATTCTGGGTGCCATCAGTGTTTCTCATCTGCTCAACGACATGATCCAATCACTGATCCTGGCGATTTACCCAATCCTGCGTGCTGATTTCAACCTAAGTTTTGTACAAATCGGTATGATTACACTGACCTATCAGCTTACCGCCTCGCTGCTTCAACCGCTGATTGGCTACTATACCGACAAGCACCCACAGCCTTATTCGCTTCCCATTGGTATGGGCTTTACCCTGTCAGGGCTATTGTTACTGGCGGTTGCCAATACTTTCCCATTAGTATTAGTGGCCGCCGCGCTGGTTGGCACAGGATCTTCCGTCTTCCATCCAGAGTCATCCCGTGTGGCACGTATGGCATCAGGGGGGCGACACGGCCTGGCACAATCGCTATTCCAGGTTGGGGGGAACTTTGGGAGTTCACTCGGTCCACTGTTAGCAGCGCTGATTATTGCGCCTTACGGTAAGGGTAATGTCGCCTGGTTCTCATTGGCAGCACTGTTGGCCATCGTCGTGCTGCTGCAAGTGAGTAAATGGTATCAACAACAACACCGAGCAGCGCAAGGCAAACCTAAGCCTGCCTTATTGGTCAATCCACTACCAAAACGTACCGTGATGTTCTCTCTGGGCATTCTGTTGACACTGATTTTCTCTAAATACTTCTATCTTGCCAGTATCAGTAGCTATTACACCTTTTATTTAATACATAAGTTCGGTATTTCGGTACAGAATGCTCAGTTCCACCTGTTTGCCTTCCTGTTCGCGGTAGCCGCAGGAACCATTATTGGTGGGCCTTTGGGTGATAAATTTGGACGTAAATACGTTATTTGGGGCTCTATCCTGGGTGCTGCACCATTTACGCTCATTTTACCCTATGCCACTCTCTATTGGACGGGGATATTAACGGTGATCATTGGGGTTATTCTAGCTTCAGCCTTTTCGGCCATTCTGGTATACGCTCAAGAGCTGATCCCTGGAAAGGTAGGGATGGTTTCCGGGTTATTCTTCGGTTTTGCTTTCGGTATGGGCGGTTTAGGTGCGGCGATTCTTGGCTATGTTGCCGATTTGACCAGCATTGATTTGGTTTATCAAATTTGTGCATTTCTGCCATTAATAGGTATTGTTACCGCATTACTACCGAATATAGAACATAAGTAGCTTAGCATCCTTCCTTCACCCGGTATAGCAATGTAGTTATACCGGGCATCCTCTTCATAAAGTCAAAAAAATATCACTGATTAAGCTCTCATTCTCAGACTTGACTGAAAAATAGTGTAATAACCTTCTTTTTTACAAAAAAAATAAAATTAGCCAAGCGATGCAAGCGTAAATGCAATAAACTAGTTGCATCTTTTCGTAAAATTGACATGCCGCGCAGCTGGAAGGAGTCTGGATGCATAATTCAACCCCCTTGATCACCACTATTGTCGGAGGGTTAGTACTGGCCTTCCTCTTTGGTATGCTGGCGAATCGCCTGCGGATCTCCCCATTAGTGGGATATCTTGCAGCAGGTGTCATCGCCGGCCCGTTTACCCCCGGTTTTGTTGCCGACATTTCTTTGGCTCCAGAATTGGCGGAAATAGGCGTGATCCTTCTGATGTTTGGTGTGGGTCTGCACTTTTCCCTCAAAGATCTTCTTGCAGTAAAATCAATCGCTATCCCAGGTGCCATCGCGCAAATTGCCGTCGCCACCTTGTTAGGAACTGGGTTGTCCAAATTGATGGGTTGGGACCTGATATCTGGCCTGGTTTTTGGCCTCTGTCTGTCTACTGCCAGTACCGTGGTACTGCTGCGTGCACTGGAAGAGCGACAACTGGTTGACAGCCAACGAGGAAAAATAGCCATCGGCTGGCTGATTGTGGAAGATTTGGTGATGGTCTTGGCGTTGGTTCTGTTACCTGCTTTCAGCAATATGCTTAACAGTGATAATTCAAGCACCACGCATCTGATCACTGAGCTGGCCATCACTATCGGCAAGGTTATCGCCTTTATCGCGCTGATGGTTATCGTCGGCCGCCGTCTGGTGCCCTGGATCTTGGCAAAAACGGCCAGTACAGGCTCACGAGAACTGTTTACACTGGCAGTTCTGGCATTGGCGCTCGGCATTGCTTACGGCGCTGTAGGCCTGTTTGATGTCTCATTTGCTCTCGGGGCTTTCTTTGCCGGCATGGTATTGAATGAGTCAGAATTAAGCCACCGGGCCGCACACGATACGTTACCGCTACGCGACGCTTTTGCCGTGCTGTTCTTTGTCTCTGTCGGGATGCTGTTCGACCCGATGATACTGATCAACGAGCCCATGGCTGTCTTGGCAACGCTGGCAATCATCGTGTTTGGTAAGTCAGTAGCGGCATTCCTACTGGTAAAAATGTTTGGTCACTCAAAGCGTACCGCGCTAACAATCTCCGTCAGTCTGGCTCAGATCGGTGAATTTGCCTTTATTCTCGCCGGGTTAGGGATCACGCTGGGCATATTGGATCAGCATAGCCGCAACCTAGTACTCGGTGGTGCGTTTTTATCTATCACACTAAACCCATTGCTTTTTGCCCTGCTAGAACGTTATCTGGCAAAAACAGAAACCCTCGAGGAACAAATCCAGGAAGAAGCAATAGAGGAAGAAAAACAGATCCCGGTTGATATGTGTAACCACGCATTAGTCGTTGGCTATGACCGCGTGGGTAGCCTGTTGGAAGCTAGATTGACCGAGGCAGGGATCCCATTAGTGGTGATTGAAAGCTCCCGTCCCCGCGTTGAAGCACTGCGTGAGCAGGGTATTAAAGCGGTGCTCGGCAACGCTGCCAACTCGGAAGTCATGGATCTAGCACGCATTGACTGCGCACGCTGGCTGTTGCTGACCATCCCGAACGGCTATGAAGCCGGGGAGATCGTGGCTTCGGCACGAGCAAAAAGGCCCGATCTTGAGATTATTGCCCGTGCGCATTGCGATGACGAGGTTCCCTATATTTCAGAGCGCGGTGCCGATCAGGTCGTGATGGGCGAGCGTGAGATTGCCAACAGCATGCTCAATCCCCTCAAACTGGATACGCTATCGGAAGAGGAGAAACAGGGGGGTTGCCCAATCTAAATCCAATAAATAAACAAGGGGCGTAATGCAAAGTGCCCCCTGTTTATTTTCATGCCTTTGTTGTTAACGTTCCCAGTATGATTCTTCCAGACTATCCTCACGTTCTGGCAACCCACGGGTCAAACGAGGGGAATGCTGGTTTAGTACCTGATAACTCACACGATTGGCATATTTACACACCTGAGCCAAAGAGGAATAGGTCAGATAACTACGCACGTGTTTACTGGAGTTTGGCACGTTGTTACGGTGGTAGCCATTGGCCGCAATATCATGCAAAAGTGCAGATAATGCACCGTCACCAGCACCATTGGTGTTCATGATTTTTTCCGGCCCTCCCATATAGGGAGCGATATGGGAATAAATTCTCAATGGCTGTTCGCAATTCTCACGGCGCATTGCACGGCTGAATTCAAAACGGTTAAATTCGGCAATATGGCCCGGTAAAAGAGGGTGCTGCGTCATGCGTTTATTAGCTTCTTCGGTGTAACCAGCCATATAAAGGCCACTTGGCCCGGCGGTACAAAGCACCAAGTCCACCCAATCCAACGCCATGTCTGACGCCATCAGCGGATCGCTCAGTCCGGTCAGTTCCAGCGCCTCGTCTTCATTCATTGCCAGAATAGAAACGTGTTCTTTGAGAAAATCTCGCCACCATTGCGGATTATCAGCAATAACGTATTTTGTGCCTAGCGTCAGAACTACCGGCACATTATGCTTTTTAGCAAACGTAATGGCCTGCATGGTAGCCTCAGGCATCGGCTCCCCCGTTTTGCAACGTACCAGATAAGAGGTCAGTACCAACGCTGAAGCCCCGGCAATAACCTCTTCAGGAACGCTTTCAGGACGCAATTGGTTCATCTGTCCTGGGCTGATGGCAAAAGTACGCTCACCACTCTCACCGACCAGCGTAAAGCAACGACCAATTGCACCATCAACGGCTTGCAAATAGTTAAGATCGGTACGGCTGGAGGTATTACACAGGTAACGGTAGGCATAGCTACCAATTTTAACGTTACTGCACATCACACCCAACAGAATCGAACGATCATCAGCCAGCACCGAGTAATTATGCAAGGTATTGCCAATGGTGCCACCCGCAAATTGATGGGTGATCAGGTTATTTACACTTAGCTCTTGATATAAGGCTTCGGCAACATCATCCTCAATCACCAGCGAATGACCAAGGCTGAGACCATAACGTTCGACAAACGCATCATCTACTTTAGCTTCGATATCCACCAATGTCTGGTCGATGCCGACCACGTAGGAAGTGCTGATTTCATTCTCAAGCTGCGTTTGCTGCAATAACGGATCGCGGGCATTAACCGGAAAGTAGTGTTTGGATTTACGTTGACCAGGAAATTTCATGTGAGTGGTGGTATTGGCTATAAACAGGCAGAGAATACTAGCACATCTCTGCCCGATTTAGGCCTACAGACGCTGAGCCACCAGTTGTTGCATCATATCAATGTGGGCAACATCATCATTAAGTGCCGGGATATACTCAAATTTCTCGCCACCAGCTTCAAGGAAAATCTCGCGGTTCTGTTCTTTGATTTCCTCCAAGGTTTCCAGACAATCTGCAGAGAAACCAGGGCAAATCAATTGGATATGTTTCACCCCCTGTGCAGGCAAACTTTTCAGCGTTTCATCCGTATAAGGCGTCAGCCAGGGTTCCCGGCCAAAACGGGATTGATACGTCATCATGACCCGATCAGGTGCCAATGGCAACGTGGCCGCCAAGGCCCGATAGGTATCTTCACAACGCTGCGGATAGTCGTCACCCAAACGAGCATAGCGTTTAGGAATACCGTGGAATGACATCACCAAACGATCGGGTTGACCATGTTGGACAAAGGCTTGCTCTACACTTTGCTGCAGTGCAAAGATGTAGGCAGGATGCTCAGCATAATCACGAATAAAGCTAATCGAAGGCAAGCGACGATACCCTTTGAGTACCCGCGCAATACCATCCCAAACGGCAGCACTGGTCGAACAGGAATATTGCGGATAGAGCGGCAATACCACCAGGTTGGTAACCCCCTGCGACAGCAGGTTGTCAATGGCCTGGGGCAGGCTCGGTGAACCGTAGCTCATCCCAAGTTCTACCGGAGTATTGGGCATCCGTGCCGCCAGCTCGCGCTGCTGACGGCGACTGTATACCAGCAATGGCGATCCTTCATCCATCCAAACGGACTGGTAAAGCTTAGCCACACGGGGTGAGCGGATTGGCAAAATGATACCGTTGAGAATTGGCCACCAGATCAACGGCGAAGTATCCACAACGCGGTTATCACTGAGAAACTCTTTCAGATAGCGTTTTACCGCTTTCGAGGTCGGTGCGTCTGGCGTCCCCAAATTCACCAGCAAAACCCCGTGTTTTTCTTGTCTCATCTCAGTTCTCTTTTAGGAAAAACCTTGTTGTTTATCAAGGTATCAATAACCACCGGTAACGCCTATTGTAGCGGAAAAGTCGGTAACCTAAACCGATATCAGCAACAGGCTATCCCTGTTATTGCTGGGCCAGTTGCCATACCGCCGCCACATTGCGTGCGGTAACTTCTAGATTATGCGCGGCATCTGCCAACGCTTCAGGCAAGGTAACGATACTGTCGAGCACCGAAAAGGCCGCATCGATGCCATGCTGGTGAACAACTTGATAATCCTTGGCCAAGCTACCTGCAATCGCAATCACCGGGACTTGATGCAGTTTAGCCACCCGCGCCACACCGATCGGTGTTTTGCCGTGGATCGACTGGCTATCAAGCCGCCCTTCCCCAGTGATAACCAAATCAGCGTCACGTACTGCCTCTGCCAAATGCAACGTTTCGATCACGATTTCGATTCCAGGCCGCAACTTAGCATCAAGGAAGCCAAGCAACGCAGCCCCCATGCCACCAGCCGCTCCCGCCCCAGGAGTCAGCAATACCTCTCGACCCGTCACCTGTTCCAACAGGGTTCCATAATGGTACATCGCACGGTCCAGTTCTTGTACCATTTCTACAGTAGCCCCTTTCTGTAGACCAAAAATTGCCGAAGCCCCCTGCTCACCACACAACGGATTATCAACATCGCAGGCAACGGTAATCTGCACATGCTGCAACCGGGGATCTAACCGGCGGAGATCAATGTGCGCCAGTTGCGCCAACGCTGCACCGCCGGGCGGTAGTTCCTGATGGTCCTTATCCAGTAACCGGGCTCCCAGTGCCTGCATCATACCTGCCCCACCGTCATTGGTCGCACTACCGCCAATACCAAGAATGATCGATTTCACGCCACGCTGCAGCGCAGCCAAAATCAATTCACCAGTGCCGTAGCTGGTTGTGACGCGCGGATCACGTTCATCAGCTGGTACCAAATGCAGGCCCGATGCTGCCGCCATTTCTATTACCGCTGATTTCCCTTCGCCCAGCAAACCATAAAATGCGTTGGTGGTTTTCCCTAACGGCCCGCTCACGTTGACATTGATAATTTCACCGTCAGTAGCCGAAACCATAGCATCGACAGTTCCTTCACCGCCGTCAGCCATGGGTAACTTGACATACTGTGCTGTCGGATAGATTTGCCGAAACCCACACTCGATCGCTGTGGCAACATCCAGAGCACTCAGGCTCTCTTTAAATGAATCAGGAGCAATTACCACTTTTTTCAGTTTGTTCATTATCAGCACCTCAATATTCAGAGATAGCGTCTTATACCCAAGTTCATTCAAGCGCTAGCTCCGGTGGAACGAATAACCGCAGCCGACACAGCTGCGATTTGAATAACGATGGGTATACATTGATTAATGAACACCATACCTTGCTGACAACCAATAATCTTGATGTGAGAAACAAATAAAAAGAGTAAATCAGCTTAGTTTTGGTAGGGAAAGCTCCTGTGCACGCCAGTCTTCACCTAAGTCACACAGCAGTGAAGGTAACGGGTAGTCATCATAAAACTGTGTGCTCGGCTCACTGAGTGACCGCCTGCAAAATACCGCGAGGATCGACCTATAAGAGTAAAAAGAAGCAAAAAAACGCCAGGCATCAAGCCTGGCGTTTTTTACAGCAACAATAAACGTATCAGCCCAGAATGTTCGCCAGCTCAGCGCTCACTTCTGTCACTTTACGAGTTCCATTAATTTTATGGTATTGCGTGTTACCTGCGGCAGCTTCTTTGTTGTAATAAGACACCAGTGGTGCAGTCATCTGATGGTATTCCACCAGGCGTTTACGCACGGTTTCTTCCTGGTCATCTTTACGGGTAGTCAGTTCTTCACCCGTAACGTCGTCTTTGCCTTCCACTTTTGGCGGATTGAATTTGATGTGGTATACACGCCCTGAAGGTGCATGCACACGACGCCCAACGATACGATCAACAATCAGTTCATCTGGCACATCGAATTCCAGTACATAGTCCACCTTGATACCGGCTTCTTTCATCGCGTCAGCCTGCGGAATGGTACGCGGAAAGCCGTCCAGCAGGAAACCATTACGGCAATCTTCCTGCGTGATGCGCTCTTTTACCAGCGCAATAACCAGTTCATCAGTGACCAACTTACCAGCATCCATGATTTCTTTAGCCTGCTTGCCAAGCTCTGTACCGGCCTTCACGGCTGCGCGCAACATATCACCCGTGGAGATTTGCGGAATACCGTATTTCTCCATGATGAATTGAGCCTGAGTACCCTTACCAGCGCCCGGAGCGCCCAGCAGAATGATACGCATTGCGTAGATCCCCTTGCTATGTATTTCCCTCCATCCTTCAAGCTTTTTACTGGCCATACATCAAGTTGCAGCTGTTTTGGCCGCAGAACACTTAAAGTGACTAAAGTATTAGACCTGAAGTCTATTGGGTTTGAGTTTTTATAAAATTGCGAAAACGCTCAACCTTACCATTTATGAGGGGGGCGGCTCAAGGTAAGCGGAGGAAATCAATTACGGAAAAACCAGACTAAAACAAGGTGTGCAACATAATGATTTGTGTTGAAAATAAGATAATACGCCCTAAGCATCATGCCAGGGCGTATTTTTAGAGATTATTCAGACAACAGCTTGTTCATACGGCGGATAAACTGGTTTGGATCTTCCAGCGTACCGCGTTCGGCCAGCAACGCCTGATCCAACAGCAGGTCAATCCACTCGGCAAATTGTTGGTTATCACCCACGTCCGAAGCCCGCTTCACCAACGCATGGTCAGGGTTTAACTCGAAGATGTATTTTACTTCTGGCGCCGCTTGCCCTGCGGCCGCGAACAGTTTTGCCATCTGAGTGCTCATTTCATCGGCATCAGTGGTAACAATCGCCGGCGTGTCGGTCAAACGGTGTGTTAAACGCACGTCTTTCACTCGTTCACCCAATAGCGTCTTGACACGCTCGATGAATGGCTCAAGCTGTTTCTCGGCTTCTTTCTGCTCTTCGGTTTCATCTGCCAGTTTGTTCAAGGCTTCATCTGCTTTGCTGACAGATTGGAAAGTCTTGCCGTCAAACTCGGTCAGGTAGCTCATCATCCATTCGTCAATACGCTCGGAAAGCAGAAGAACCTCAATGCCTTTCTTGCGGAACAATTCCAGATGCGGACTGTTTTTCGCCGCTGCATAACTATCGGCAGTAATGTAGTAAATCTTTTCTTGGCCTTCGGCCATGCGACCAACGTACTCTTCCAGCGCAACCGTCTGTGCAGAGCTATCATTGTGCGTAGAGGCAAAGCGCAACAGTTTGGCGATAGCATCTTTATTGGCACCGTCCTCAGCTGGACCTTCTTTCAGCACTAGGCCAAATTGCTGCCAGAATTTCTGATAACCTTCGACATCATCTTTTGCCAGTTTATCCAACATCTGTAAAACGCGTTTGGTCAGCGCGCCGCGCAGGCTTTGGGTAACACGGCTGTCTTGCAAGATTTCACGGGAAACGTTAAGCGGCAGGTCGTTGGAGTCTATCAGGCCACGCACGAAACGCAGATAGTTAGGCATAAACTGCTCAGCGTCATCCATGATAAACACGCGCTGAACATACAGCTTAAGGCCGTGTTTATGGTCGCGGTTCCACATGTCCCACGGCGCTTGGGCCGGAATATACAGCAGGCTGGTATACTCCTGCTTGCCCTCAACACGGTTATGGCTCCAACTCAGTGGATCGGTGAAGTCATGGGCAATATGTTTATAAAATTCTTTGTACTCTTCATCGGTCACGTCTGACTTGCTGCGAGTCCACAAAGCCTGCGCTTTGTTAATCTTCTCCCAGGTGACAGTGTCGTCTTCTTCATTCTTAGTTTCGATTTCTACCGGTAGGGCAATGTGATCGGAGTATTTTCCAATCACTGAACGCAAGCGCCAGCCATCAAGGTATTCATCTTCGCCTTCGCGCAGGTGCAAGGTAATTTCGGTGCCACGATCGGCCTTGCTAACATCGGCGATGGTGTAATCGCCTTCACCGGCGGACTCCCAAAATACACCTTCATCCGCCGTTGCACCGGCTGCACGGGTACGTACTGTCACTTTGTCGGCCACGATGAACGCAGAGTAGAAGCCAACACCAAATTGACCTATCAGTTGGCTATCTTTCGCCTGGTCTGAACCTATTGATTCCAAGAATGCTTTGGTGCCGGATTTAGCAATCGTACCCAGGTTTTCAATCACTTCGTCACGCTTCATCCCGATGCCGTTATCAGCAATCGTCAGGGTACGTTTTTCTTTATCAAAAGAGAGGCGCACACGCAGTTCACCGTCACCCTCATACAGCTCTGGCTTGGAGAGAGCAAGAAAGCGCAGTTTGTCGGCGGCATCGGAAGCATTAGAGATCAGCTCGCGCAGGAAGATTTCTTTATTGGAGTAAAGTGAATGAATCATCAAATGAAGCAGTTGTTTTACTTCAGATTGGAACCCACGGGTTTCTTGACCTTTCATACTCATTGATAACCTCAAAAGTAGTAATGTTATACCCAATAAATTTCAAGTTGTGGCCAGACAACCCACTCGTGAGTCCCAGATGCTTAGATCAACCAAGTGTCTGGGGTGAAGGAGTGCAGTCAACAACGCCACAACGTGAAAGGCGAAGGGGATACGAACAATGGGGATCAAGTGGGGCTAACACTGAAGCTTTTCAAGCAGCTGACGGGAAAATTTTTAGCAATTAAGAACGGGGCTGGAAAAACGCCCCGCAGAGAAACATCAGAATTTGATCGCGTGACGACCGGCCAAAGAGTGTGACAGTGTAGTGCCGTCAACCATCTCAAGTTCACCCCCCACCGGTACACCATGGGCAATACGACTAGCAAGCACACCATATTGGCCGCACATTTCAGCGATGTAGTTCGCTGTAGCATCTCCTTCAACCGTTGGATTGGTCGCCAAGATAACTTCAGTGATAGTTTCCTTTTCCAGCCGCTGTTCCAGCCGGTCAAGACCAATATCACCAGGGCCAATACCATCCAACGGTGACAGGTGCCCCATCAGTACAAAGTAACGCCCGGCAAACTGCCCAGTCTGTTCAATAGCGTGAATATCCGCCGGACTCTCCACAATACAGATCTGACCATTTTGCTGACGACGTGGATTGTTGCAAATAGTACAGATATCTTGCTCGGTAAAGGTACGACAATCCGCACAATGACCAATCTCCGACATCGCACGAGTCAACGCTTGAGCCAGGCGCATTCCACCGCTGCGATCGCGCTGCAGCAACTGAAACGCCATACGTTGCGCCGATTTAGGCCCAACACCAGGCAGGCAACGCAACGCCTCCATCAGTGATTCCAGAAGCGGACTGGTCTGCATCAGAACGGCATCTTAAAGCCAGGTGGCAGTTGCATCCCGCTGGACACAGACGCCATTTTCTCTTTCTGAGTTTCTTCGATGCGGCGCGCAGCGTCGTTAAACGCGGCAGCGATCAGATCTTCCAACATCTCTTTATCATCTTCCATCAGGCTTGGATCAATTTCCACGCGGCGGCAGTTGTGCGCCCCGTTGATAGTGACTTTAACCAAGCCTGCGCCAGATTCGCCAGTTACTTCTAATTTGGCAACTTCTTCTTGCATCTGCTGCATTTTTTCCTGCATTTGCTGGGCTTGCTTCATCAGGTTACCCAGACCGCCTTTACCAAACATAGTCGTCTCTCATTGCATGGGCAGCACACTGTGCGCCGCGTTAAATAGGGCGAATACTCTCTTCATCCAGTTCTGCGTCGAAGAACCGGCACAGGGTCTGAATGTGGGTATCCGCAACAATCGACTGGCGAGCCTGCACCAGTTTTTCTTCATAAATAGCTTGCCGCCATTCCAGCGGTGTCCGCACCGCTGGATTATCGTCTTCTACCACGGTGAGTTCAACGGTGAAACCGTGCAATTCGCTTAGCGCCTCTGCTAACATCTTTTGCGCTGACGGTGAATTCAGATGACGTTGTGAAGACCGTAAGTGGAGGCAAATGTGGCCTGACGCCAACTGTTCTTTAAAAGCGTTCAATGCCAATTGCTGCACTAACTTCGGTATTTTCAGTTGGTCGATTTCTGCCGCCCAAGGGTCGCGTGCCAAAGATTCAACTACCAGTTTAGCTGACAATTCGGGCGTTTTTTCATGTTCAAGCGCCGTGCGTAACGCTTTTGGCGTTGCCAATGATTCCGTTACGGTTTCAGGCTCGGTTTGCGCCCGCCAACGATAGGCCTCAGGCTTGGTCGGTTTTTCTGCAACTTGCTTCTCAACCTGACGCTGTTGGCTTCGCTCGGTCACGGAAGCTAACCGCTCCAATGCCGCGGTTACCGGCTGCGCTTTTCCTGACGCCGCCGGCTCATTCTTTTTTGGTGTGGATGCTCCCTGCTGCCTTAGCAACTGGGTACGCGCCTTGAGTAATTGCGCGGTGGCATCGGGTAAATGCGTAGGTGGATGATTCTGTGCTGGTGCAACTTGCCCTAGCGGTGGTGGAGTATCCTGAAGATCAGATTGTGCCTCAATAACAATGTTCCCTTGCCGCTGTGCTACTTGTTCACTCGCCGTAAAGGCTGGCTCCGGAATAGTAGCTTTAGGGTGAAACGCCAGTGCACGTAGCAGGGTCATTTCAACACCCATGCGGCGATCGGGTGCATAAGCCAGTTCTTTGCGACCAACCAGCAACGTTTGATAATAAAGCTGTACGTCTGCTGGTGGTAACGTACGCGCCAGTACACGTAGCCGCTGTTCGATAACCGCAAAATGGTTATCCAGCATTGAGGGTAATAATTGCACCATGGCAACGCGGTGCAATAACGCTAGCGTTTCTACCAGCAGGCTTTCCCAATCCACACCGCGCGACGCCGCCTGGGCAACCTGAGCCATGACTTTTTCCCCGTCGGCACTGACCAAAGCCTCCAGAATAGCCAATGGCTGTTCATCGTCTAACGTACCGAGCATCTGGTTAACAGTGTCGGTGGTAACCTGCCCTTGTCCCATGGCAATCGCCTGGTCGGTCAAGCTTAGAGCATCACGCATGCTACCATCAGCGGCCCTTGCTAACAGTTGCAGCGCGCGAGCATCGCTGGCAATGTGCTCGGCTTGCAAAATAGTTTCCAACTGGGCGCGGATCTGGTCTACATCCATCGCCTTGAGGTGGAATTGCAGACAACGCGACAGGATGGTCACCGGAAGCTTTTGTGGGTCGGTGGTCGCCAGCAAGAATTTAACGTGCGAGGGCGGCTCCTCCAACGTTTTCAGTAACGCATTAAAACTGTGGCGCGAGAGCATGTGAACTTCGTCAATAAGGTAGACCTTGAAACGGCCTCGCGCAGGCGCATATTGCACGTTATCCAACAGATCGCGGGTATCTTCCACTTTGGTTCTGGAAGCCGCGTCTATCTCTATCAGATCGACAAATCGCCCTTGCTCGATCTCACGACAGTTATCGCATTGACCACAAGGTGTTGCGGTGATGCCAGTTTCACAATTCAGGCCTTTGGCCAGCAAACGCGCAATCGTCGTTTTGCCTACGCCACGAGTACCCGAGAATAGATAGGCGTGATGGAGCCGCCCAAGCTTTAGGCCGTTAGCCAGTGCAGTGAGGACATGTTCTTGTCCTACAACATCTGCAAACGTTTGAGGGCGCCACTTACGGGCTAGAACCTGATAGCTCATTAATACCGGAGATGTCGAGTGATCTGAAAAACCATGCTAACACAGCCCCGCGACGATCCGCGAGGCCGATATGGTATCAGGCTATCTCTTTCAATGTTAAGTGTTAGGGAAACAGTGAGTTAAGAAACACAGCATGGTTGATACAACACTACAGATCAATGGCCTGCAAAATTAACCAGACAGTAGCAGTCAATGCCCAGTTTATTCAGGCGCGTTTCGCCACCGAGATCCGGCAAGTTGATAATAAATGCTGCGTCTTTCACTTCACCACCAAGACGGCGGATGAGTGACGCGGTAGCCTCAATAGTGCCACCGGTAGCCAACAGGTCGTCTACCACCAACACGATGTCACCGGCCACGATGGCATCGGTATGGATTTCCAGTTTGTCAGTGCCATATTCCAACTCATAGCTTTCGCTTAGGGTGGCTCGCGGCAATTTCCCCGGTTTGCGTACCGGGACAAAGCCGACACCTAACGCCAGTGCTACTGGCGCTCCAAACAGAAAACCACGCGCCTCAGTACCAACTACTTTGGTGACGCCCGCATTACGGTAACGTTCAACCAACAGCTCAATGCTGGAAGCATAGGCAAGCGGGTTTTCCAGCAGGCTAGTCACATCACGGAACAGAATGCCCGGCTTAGGGTAGTCGGCAATGGTTTTGATACTGTCTTTAATATACTGAAGCTGCTGCGCAGTTGCGGTCATAGTTATTGCCTGATAAAACACTCTGATAACTTCCACACAGGCCTTCAACTGCCACCGTACTAAAGAAAAACGGCGGGAGGATACCTGCGCACGAAAACGCTCAAATCTATGCAAATTGCCAGATAAATGCAACCAATGCAGCACGATCAGCGCTGTTTTTGTTGCGGCAGGTCAATTACCGGCAGACGCAATATGAACGTCAGTAACGTAACCAGGATCGCTATAAGCACAATGCGGATCCACCAGAGCTTCACCAGCCACAATGAGACAGCAAACGTCAATACAATAACTAACGTTGCTTTCCACTTGACTCCTGGTGGTAAGGCTCGGTGCTGCTGCCAATAGCGCAAATAGTTACCAAACCTGGAACGGTATAGCAGCCAATGATGAAAACGGGGTGAAGAACGGGCAAAGCACCAAGCAGCCAGCAGCAGAAAGGGAGTCGTCGGCAATAACGGTAATACCACACCAAGTGTTGCCAACACTACGGCTAACCAACCTATAATAATCAAAAACCAACGTGTCATGCCTTTCCTTGCGCGCCATAATGACCAGGCTGTGTCCGTTACTCTGCTAATTGGCAGGTTTACCCAACGGGTACTTGTTTCATGCTCGTTTCACGGGCAAGCTTACGACTATAAATAATTCGAGTGGCAGTAATGCTGCTTGCAACGGCACCCAAAGACGCGAATAGCAAAGCCAACGCACATCTTATCTGAAGTATAATCTGTTAACCGCTTTATTGAAGGATCTGCCGTGAGTACGCACCGCCTGTTACAGACGCTTGAACAGCAAATAGCTGCATTAGCGAGCGAAATTCAGCCACGTGGTGATGTTCCAATCCCGCAGGCCAGGTTCGATGCGGTGCTTTTCTCCAGCCACGGTACGCGGTTGCGCGATTACCTGGCTGAGGTACATAGGAATTTTGCTCAGTTGCAAGCAGCGGTGAATGGTAACCGTAACGCTCATGTCGCTTTCCTGGCGGAAAAGCTGGTGGCCCAACTCACCGCGCTGCAACGCGAACTGGCAACCCTAACGTTGCGGCGTCAAAACCAGCCGAAAGAAGTAATGGACGTTGATCTTTATCACAAGCTTGCCGAACATCAAGACTATGAACGCCGTTTGATATCGATGATCGAAGATCGTGAAAGTCTACTCGGCCAGCAAACCACCTTTGCGGCACAAAAGAAATTACAGCAAGAACTGGCAACGATCGAAGGCAGGCTGGTACGTTGCAGGCAAGCATTGGCGCGTATTGAACGCAATATAGAACAAAAAGAAAACGGTTTTTGAATATTTATCACATTATTTTAATGATTACTCCCTTCCCTGCCACATGTTCTCTATACTCTGCAAAACGCAGTACCTATTTTCTTACACTCAAGTTTTTGCTAGCACGGGAAGATAATAGGTAATTACCATTACCCAGACGCAAACGTTGGCCTTATGTCGCTAGAAAATGCTTCACCAGAATTACAACTGGCGGTGGATTTAATCTACCTACTGGAATGTAACGAGATCGATCCTGCAACGGCGCTGGCTGCCTTGGATATCGTCAGAAGAGATTTTCAGGAGAAAATGCAACGTATAGGCATGACATCCCCCTATTTACCTGTTGTCCCTGTGGGCCAATAATAAAGACCTACAGGCATTTTCAACGATGTTCAAAATCTTAGGTTACCTTAAAGAGTATTACTGCCTGTCGCTTGTGCCCTCTTCACTTCTTGTACTTGACTACCCTGTTGGTTATGCAGGCACACCTCCAACTGATTGAAAGCAATGTTTATACCGTTTTCACGGCATAAACGCTCGATTGCTCGATTCAATTCATCCACGGTATAGCTGCGATCACACAACTCGCGCACGTATAAACGCAACTCATGATCCAGCGTGTTGGCACCAAAGTTATTGTCACTTGTCCCATGACACACCTAACGACCCCAACGCGGTTAACGTTCCCACTGCCGTAATCAAGTAAGTCAGGATCGTAGTAATGGCATAAAATGTCCCCTGCCGGAGTTGTAACCGCGACAACACCACAACTTCTAGCAGTCCAGGCAAGTTACGTGTCATCACGTAAGCAACAATCACTGCGAGAAGCGCTACCAGCATATTTCACAGTGTCACCGCTTGCGGTATCACATTGCCGGCAACGCTACAGGTGTAATGCCACAGTGAAATGCTATCAAGATACGCCTGCAACTCATGATTTAACGTTGATATGGTAATGAAGCGCCAAGATTACCACGCCAACTGACCTGCAACGGATAAGAAAAACGTGGAGGATGATAAGCTGCCAGGCTAAGGCTGTGCTTCTCAGTTTCAAATGAACGCCACAGACAGTTCATAAAGAGCACAGCCTGATGCGGATCAGAAAGTAAGTACTTTCTCCGCCGCGAGCGTCCATTGGGCCAGTTCCACCAGTGTGCCAATCTCAACACCATCTGCCAATGTCAAGTTGCTTATGCCTCGCGCATCAGAACACGTTTTACACAGTTTTACCGGTATCTGCTGTGCAGTGAGGATCTCCAGCATTTGTTGTAGATGATAACCTTCACGCGGTTGTTGACCAGCAATACCTGCCACCACAGCATCAGACATCAAAAAAAGTTTAAGATTGAGTGTGGGCTCCTGCTCTTTGAGGGTTATTGATAGCCGCAACGCATTGAATAACGACTCTTGGCCGTAAGCAGCACCGTTGGCAATCACTAAAACAGATGACATGACGTGTTCTCCTTTTAAATTTGTGTGCCTTTAAGCGCAGAGGATCCCACGCGCAAAGAGGGACTAAACTGCATCATTTCAATAAAAGTATCGATTAATACACCTGCTTCAGCTTTCAAATCAAAACCTTCAGGTGCAAACAACCAATTTTCCATCAGGCCAGTCACATAGGCTCTCATTACGATAGCCGCACGGCGAGTATGAAGATCGCCAGGAAGTTGGCCACGCGCCATACTATCAAGGAGAACACGCTCAATACGTTCATCATTTTCAAGGCATAACACCTTACGCGCTTCATGCAACGGTATCATTTCACCAATAAATTCGCATTTATGAAAAAGAATCTCCATCAATGCACGGCGACGGCTGTCAACAACCGTAGCGGTAAGAATGTAAATCAGAATTTCTCTTAGGATCCGTAGTGGATTATCAGGAAACTTTGCTTGATACTCTATTTCCAGATCACCTATTTTGGATTCTGATAGTTCCCAAACTTCGCTAAGTAGGTCTGACTTATTTTTGAAATGCCAGTAAATCGCCCCCCGCGTGACCCCCGCCGCGGTTGCAATATCTGTCAGCGATGTTGCTGAAACGCCACGTTCAGAGAATTCTCTCACCGCGGCGTCTATGATCTGCTGTCGTGTTTCTAGCGCCTGCTGTTTGGTTTTTCGTGCCATGACGTTGTTTTTTAGGAGGGGTATGATTTACATACATTCGCGAATGTATGTAACATAGCACGCACAATCAATTTACGCAGCAATGGGTTTAAAAGCTTGTGATCCATTGAACTATTTGAAATCGGACACTTGAGGTTTTTCTATGAACAAAAACAGAGGGGTAACGCCTCTGGCGGTAGTTCTGATGCTTTCATTAGGCCTAGTGCTTACGGGGTGTAATGACAAAGAAAACCAGCAACAAGGTGCCAAGCCCCCTACTCCAACGGTAGGTGTGGTGACATTGAAGGCTGAATCCCTCAATATTACTACCGATCTTCCTGGACGTACCTCTGCTTATCGCGTTGCCGAAGTTCGCCCTCAGGTAAGTGGCATAATCCTGAAACGCAACTTTACTGAAGGCAGCGATATCAAGGCGGGAGTTTCACTGTATCAGATCGATCCCGCTACCTATCAGGCGGCTTACAACAGCGCTAAAGGTGAACTGGCTAAAGCACAAGCCGCGGCTGAAATCGCTCGTCTGACGGTAAACCGCTATAAGCCGTTGCTGGGAACCAATTTTATCAGTAAACAGGACTTCGACACCGCTGTTTCTACGCAAACACAGGCTAATGCCGCTGTTATTGCTGCCAAAGCTGCCGTCGAAACCGCACGTATCAATCTGGCATATACAAAAGTAACCTCACCTATTTCTGGCCGTATAGGTAAATCTACAGTTACCGAAGGAGCCCTAGTGACCTCCGGTCAGGCAAACGCGCTGGCAACAGTACAGCAGTTAGACCCGATGTATGTGGATGTCACACAATCCAGCAACGATTTTCTTCGTTTGAAGCAGGAGCTGGCTGACGGCACCCTGCAACAGGAAAACGGTAAGGCCAAAGTGAAGTTACTGCTTGAGAATGGGCAAGAATATGCCCATGAGGGCAGGCTAGAGTTCTCCGACGTCACCGTCGATGAGACCACTGGCTCTATCACTATCCGCGCAATTTTCCCAAACCCTAACAATGGCTTACTTCCAGGCATGTTCGTTCGTGCCCGTCTGGAAGAAGGAATTCGCAGCGAGGCGCTGCTGGTTCCACAACAGGGTGTCACTCGTAACCCCCGCGGTGAAGCAACCGCGCTGGTCGTTGGTGCCGACGATAAAGTGGAACTGCGTACGCTGACTGCTACTCAGGCAATCGGCGATAAATGGTTAGTGACTGCCGGACTGAAAGCGGGCGATCGCGTTATTGTGACCGGCTTGCAAAAAGTCAAACCGGGCGCCCAAGTCAAGGTACAAGAGGCTGATAGCCAAGTGTCTAGCCAACCACAGACTGCGTCTGAACCCGCGAAGAAGTCTTAAAAAGGAGCCGGTAATACATGGCTAAGTTCTTTATAGATCGCCCTATTTTTGCGTGGGTAATCGCCATCATCATTATGCTGGCAGGTATCCTGTCGATAATGAAACTGCCTGTTGCACAATACCCTACGATTGCGCCACCGGCAGTGACGATTTCCGCTAACTACCGGGGGGCTGATGCTAAAACTGTGCAGGACACTGTGACACAGGTTATCGAGCAGAATATGAATGGTATTGATAACCTGTTGTACATGTCCTCAAGCAGTGACTCGTCTGGCAATGTTCAGATCACTCTTACCTTCGACTCGGGTGCCGATCCTGATATTGCTCAGGTACAGGTACAGAACAAGCTGCAACTGGCTATGCCGCTATTGCCGCAGGAAGTGCAACAACAAGGCGTTAGCGTAGAGAAATCAAGCAGTAGCTTCCTGATGGTGGCAGGCTTCATTTCTGAAGACGGCAGCATGACGCAGGAAGATATCGCAGACTATGTAGGTTCCAATATCAAGGATCCGATCAGTCGTACTTCTGGTGTAGGAACTGTGCAGTTATTCGGTTCCCAATATGCAATGCGTATCTGGCTCGACCCAAACAAACTGAACAATTACCATCTCACGCCTGGAGATGTCGTCACCGCTATCCGTGTCCAGAATAACCAGGTTGCCGCCGGTCAGCTTGGCGGTACACCGCCGGTTAAAGGCCAACAGCTAAACGCCTCAATCGTTGCACAGACCCGTCTGACTTCGCCGGAAGAGTTCGGCAAAATCATGCTTAAAGTCAATGCCGATGGTTCTCAGGTGCGTTTGCGAGACGTTGCCAGGGTTGAACTTGGCGGGGAAAGCTACAACGTGATTGCCCGCTATAACGGTAAACCGGCTTCTGGTATCGGTATCAAACTGGCTACCGGTGCCAATGCGCTGAATACATCAGCGGCTGTCAAAGCTGAATTGACCAAGTTAGAACCGTTTTTCCCGGCGAGCCTGAAAGTGGTTTACCCCTACGACACCACACCCTTCGTTAAGATTTCTATTTACGAAGTGGTAAAAACGCTGATCGAAGCGATTATTCTGGTGTTTATGGTGATGTATCTGTTCCTGCAGAACTTCCGCGCTACACTGATCCCAACAATTGCCGTACCCGTAGTGTTATTGGGAACATTCGCAATCTTAGCAACCTTCGGCTACTCGATAAACACCCTGACCATGTTCGCTATGGTGCTGGCTATCGGCCTTTTGGTAGACGATGCCATTGTGGTGGTGGAAAACGTCGAACGTGTTATGGCTGAAGAGGGTTTACCGCCAAAAGAAGCCACCAAGAAGTCGATGGACCAGATCCAAGGCGCTCTGGTAGGTATAGCACTGGTGCTATCAGCAGTGTTTGTTCCAATGGCATTCTTCGGTGGTTCAACCGGAGCTATCTATCGTCAGTTCTCGATAACTATCGTTTCGGCGATGGTACTTTCTGTTTTGGTCGCCTTGATCCTGACGCCTGCGCTTTGTGCCACAATGCTCAAACCGATCGCAAAAGGCGATCATGGCGCAACTACAGGTTTCTTCGGTTGGTTCAACCGCATGTTCGAGAAAAGCACGCATCACTACACAGACAGTGTGGCAAACATCTTGCGCAGCACTGGCCGTTATTTGGTGATTTATGTGCTACTGGTGGTCGGCATGGGCTTGCTGTTCATGCGTTTACCTTCTTCGTTTCTACCGGATGAAGATCAGGGGATCCTATTGACCATGGTGCAACTCCCTGCTGGTGCGACTCAGGAGCGTACCCAGAAAGTGTTGGACGAAGTAAACGATTACTTTCTCACCAAAGAGAAAGACAACGTTAATTCTGTGTTTACCGTTAACGGTTTCGGTTTCAGCGGCCAAGGGCAAAATACCGGCTTAGCCTTCGTCAGCCTGAAGGACTGGTCCGAACGCCATGGTGCGCAAAACAAGGTACCAGCCATTTCAGGGCGAGCGATGGGGGCATTCTCACAAATTAAAGATGGTATGGTATTCGCCTTTAATCTACCTGCAATTATTGAATTAGGTAGCGCAACCGGATTTGACTTCCAACTGCTCGATCAGGCAAACCTTGGCCATGAAAAATTGACCGAAGCTCGCAACCAACTGTTTGGTATGGCGGCAAAGCACCCCGACATGTTGGTCGGCATGCGTCCAAACGGTCTCGAAGATACCCCTCAATTCAAACTGGAAATTGACCAGGAAAAAGCGCAGGCACTGGGCATTTCCCTGAGTGATATCAACACCACCTTGAGCACGTCTTTGGGTGGAGCCTACGTGAACGATTTTATTGATCGTGGTCGCGTGAAAAAGGTCTATCTACAAGCTGAAGCCCCATTCCGTATGCTACCAGGGGATATTGATAACTGGCATGTGCGCGGTGCCTCCGGCCAAATGGTACCGTTCTCTACATTTTCCAGTGCCAAGTGGCAGTTCGGTTCGCCACGTCTAGAACGCTATAACGGTCTGCCATCAATGGAGATCCTGGGTCAGGCAGCTCCAGGTAGAAGTAATGGTGAGGCTATGGATCTGATGGAGGAGCTGGCTGCCAAACTACCCAGTGGCATAGGCTATGATTGGACCGGTATGTCCTATCAGGAACGACTATCAGGGAATCAGGCACTCTCGCTGTACGCAATCTCATTGGTCGTGGTGTTCCTATGTCTTGCAGCATTGTACGAGAGCTGGTCGATTCCTTTCTCGGTTATGCTGGTCGTCCCGCTGGGCATTGTGGGTGCGTTGTTGGCAACCACAATGCGTGGGCTGGAAAATGATGTTTATTTCAAAGTAGGCTTGTTGACCACCATTGGTTTGTCAGCAAAGAACGCGATCTTGATTGTGGAATTCGCCAAAGACCTAATGGAGAAGGAAGGTAAAGGCCTTATAGAAGCCACGTTGGAAGCCGTTCGCATGCGACTGCGCCCTATCCTGATGACTTCATTAGCCTTCATTCTAGGCGTATTGCCATTGGTTATCAGCAGTGGCGCAGGCTCTGGTGCTCAGAACGCAGTAGGTACTGGCGTTATGGGGGGAATGATAGCCGCAACCGTATTGGCTATCTTCTTTGTACCATTGTTCTTTGTCGTCGTTCGTCGTCGCTTCGGCAAGAAATCTGAAGATGTAGAGCACGCTCATCCGATTGTGCGGCACTGAAACCTTCTCTAGCTAAAACAAGGCCGCATCCCATGCGGCCTTTTCTTTGTCTACCGCTTTATGAATGAAAAAAGTTCTCATTAAATATTTTCTACTATTGAACATGAAACCGAGGAGATGCATAATATTTGTTATATTATAACATAACAGGTAGTTATTTATGAAAACAGGCATTCATCCTAACTATCGTACTGTGGTATTCCATGATCTCAGTGCTGATACTTATTTTAAAATCGGTTCAACCATCAAAACTGATCGTACTATCGAAATCGATGGGGAAAGTCTGCCTTACGTCACTATTGACGTCTCTTCAGCTTCCCACCCTTACTACACTGGCAAGCAGAAAGAGTTCTCGAAAGAGGGTAGCACTGCCCGCTTCCAACAACGTTTTGGTCGATTGATCGGCAGCAGAAAATAACGAGGGATTATTATGCAAGTCTTAAGTTCATTACGCTCAACAAAGAAACGCCATCCAGATTGTAAAGTTGTACGTCGCCATGGGCGCATCTATGTGATCTGTAAATCCAACCCACGTTTTAAAGCCGTGCAAGGCCGCAAGAAAAAACGTTAACCCCCACCCCAATACCATCTTTCATCAAGGCCCCGTGTTGTTTAACGGGGTCTCTATATTGATACAAGAGTCGTGACTACGGCTCCCAACAGGCCGAACTGAAAGATGACCTACACTACGCTATCAGCCTGAGAGATTGCATTACCATCTCGCGAGTTTCACCTCCCCATTACCATCTCGATCTTTCCCCAGCCTTCCATCTTCCGATTGAAGGTATATCCAAAGTGTGAAAAAAGAGTCATTCAACAAAAAATTTAACCACCGAGGAGAGAAAAAGAGTAAGATAGAGCGCTGTAAGTTATAGAACCAGATAACAAACGGCAACTAGACCAAGACGTCGTTTTAAAACAGGTCTATTTTTAGTAAAGCTATTAAAGAAATTTTCTGTTTTCCAGTAGACGGTGTTGATACCTAAATCAATAGCAATGTCTATTTTTTATTCAGAGAAAGTGTTTATTGCTGAAAATTATTAGAAATAATGAAGATTGATAATGTCAATAATAATTATTATTCAATGAGTTACTACCATCACCCGTCAATCTCTCATGTATACTTGGACATCAATAGTGACAAACACATTAATAACGCTGTTATTTTCACATTGAGGAAAAGGGTTCGCTTTTGTTGTAATCGGCAACATACGCCCTTCTACTAATGATGAATTGTAAGTTTAGGTAATAGTAAAAGGCCAGATGGTAAAAAATGATTTATATTTATTATACTGGAAGCTTAATAAGCCGCTACAAGTAACTCGCTTTTTTCGCTTATGGTGTAAGTCAATGTACTCACAGAGTGTTATCAACACCGAAATTAAGACTGACGGGGGATGATATGGATGAGTATTCGCCAAAAAGGCATGATATTGCTCAACTCAAATTCTTGTGTGAAAATCTGTATGATGAAGGCATAGCTACCTTAGGTGGCAGCCATCACGGTTGGGTAAACGACCCAACATCCTCTGTCAATCTCCAGCTTAATGAGCTGATTGAGCATATTGCTTCATTTGTAATGAGCTTTAAAATTAAATACATGGAAGAAAGTGATTTGTCAGGGGTAGTTGAAGAATACCTCGACGATACCTATACTCTGTTCAGTAGTTACGGTATTAATGACTCAGACTTACGCCGTTGGGAAAAAACCAAGGCGCGAGCATTCAGAATGTTCTCAGGAGAGAGCACCTGTACCACGATGAAAACTTAGGGGATATTTGTCCCCCGATCAATTCTACAGTTAATAAGATTAAAGGTTATCATGACTAAAATTGACTATCTGATGCGTTTGCGTAAATGCACCACGATTGAAACACTAGAGCGTGTTATTGAGAAAAACAAGTACGAGCTATCTAACGATGAGCTGGAGCTTTTCTACTCTGCAGCCGACCATCGCCTTGCCGAGCTCACCATGAACAAGCTATACGACAAAATCCCCGTTGCCGTATGGAAATATGTAAGATAATCAAAGCAATTCGTGTTGAGCCGATAATACTATCGGCTTCAAACTTTGACTAACTTCTTATTTTTAGACATTTTTAAAAAGTTGCTTCTTTGCAGGAAATGCTACAGAAGCAATTGAAAAGGGGTTTCAATTAATGATTGAAAACTCAGTTATACTCAGTATATTAACCTTACTTTGAGTTTTAACATCATATGTTGTGAATAAACAACGGACAATTTGTCATCATTCAAGTGTATTGTATATAGCTGCAGAAAATAACAATGTCCAATCCTGAGAGTGCCATCCTATGAGAGATTTTAAGAAAGCCGCCATGGTAACGTGCGATTAAATTGAGGTGGTAACTTTTCGCAATGACGATCCCCCTAGGCTGGTATTCCCTTTCGAAACTCATGATTACTTTACTTTAAAATATTCCAAAGCGAATGGAGTGAACACAGACAGTAATCCCCTTCACCTAGAAGGCAATGTGCGTAGCTTCGGTAACAGCACCGCTAACGAGTACCAGTTATACTCAACCTCCTTTGACATAGATGCCCGAAACACAGTTATCATTATGAATTTAAATAATTTTACACTTCAAAACTCAAGCGTATTAAAGTTCGCTAGGTATGAATATCGTAATTGCTTTAAATTCCCCAGAATAATAAAGCCTATTATTTAGAAAAATTAAACTAAATAGTAGCCAGTCCGCTTAAAACTGTTCTAGGCTGTATCCCTTAACTGTACGCGAGAGCCGCTGGCGATCATTTACGCGCAGAGCAAGGCGTGAGCCGTGAGGTTGGGTGGGCCAAATAAGCGGCGAACAACGCAGCAATGCGCGCAAATGGCCCCAGCCCGTAGGGTCGCACCCCAAAAGCCCATTCTCCGTGTTGTCGGGCTTGAACAGAGGACCGCACTCTGCCCTTCACCTTCCGCCTTGATAATGGGCTTTTGGGTCTGCGACGACACCACGGACAGTTAAGGGATACAGCCTAGCACTACAAAGCGGCTGCACGAAGGTACGGGGCAAAGCAACAGAGCCACAGACACTTAAGCTCATTTAAATTGTCGATAGTCAGCAGGCAAGGGGGGTAGCGAGAAGAGTGGCCCTTTGTATACCCGGTACACTCATAAAACTGTCTGGAGCCAGTTCGAAAGCTGCTAACAGCTGCACTCCAAACCGTGAGACGTCGGCATGAACCAATACCTAAGAATTGAATGGCGGCGGGTATATCATCATAAAAGCACATCACCGTTGGTCAGGCTTTATATGTAAGCAAGTTACATCGACAAATACTTTGTAACGTAAAATGAGGTAGAGCAAAAAGCATGAACGCCAGAGGAAACAGATTATTGAGACAGAATTGGGTGGGGGCTCTACCAGCTACATCCCGGCACACACGTCATCTGCTACGGCTGCTTCCTTCCGGACCTGACCGAGTTCACAAATTAGTGTTGCGGGAGAACCAACAGAGCCCCCATTGACGGCTTCACTCACTGTAAAGCGCTGGGCATTATCGGTGATGGCTATACAAATAGCAAGCCAACCACGATCAAACGCTGTTTTCTTGCCCACTCTAGCTGTGGCACACTTCACTATCGCTTCTATCACAGGAAAAGAAGTATGGCATCAGAAAACGCCACCTTTCGCCAACGAGTATTTCACGTGATTGCCGCCATCCCTTATGGCAAGGTAACAACCTACGGTGAAGTAGCGAGATTGGCGGGTTCATCACGAGCAGCAAGACAGGTCGGAGGGATACTAAAAAAACTGCCATCGGACACTTCTCTGCCTTGGCATCGGGTTATTAACCGTTATGGAGAAATTTCGCTGCGTGACGATGATCATACCCGGCAAAAACAGGCATTACTGGCCGAAGGAATTGAGTTCTCTGCACAAGGAAACATCAATATGGCGGTTTATGGTTGGTGTTGGAAATAAACCAACAGGTTTGCAATATCCGTCATTCATCAAGAGTTACCAACGGAACAATGCAATATATTGACGTATTACCCTCATATTCAGCACACTGCACAACATTATGACCAAGGGGAAAGCTACTTTATGAGCCAAGCACTAAAAAACCTCCTCAACCTCCTGGATTTGGAAAAAATTGAAGAGGGTTTATTTCGCGGTCAGAGCGAAGATTTGGGTTTGCGCCAGGTATTTGGTGGCCAGGTCGTTGGCCAGGCACTGTACGCAGCTAAACAAACCGTTCCCGCGGAACGCAGTGTACATTCATTCCATAGCTATTTTCTGCGCCCTGGGGATAGTAGCAAACCCATCATTTATGACGTGGAAACCCTTCGTGATGGCAACAGTTTCAGTGCTCGTCGCGTCAGCGCCATTCAAAACGGTAAACCGATTTTTTTCATGACAGCCTCTTACCAGAGCCCTGAGCAAGGTTTTGAACACCAGAACACTATGCCTGATGTTGCCCCCCCGGAAGGTTTGATGTCAGAGTCAGAAATCGCACAAAAACTTTCATACATGTTGCCAGAAAAAGTACGCGACAAGTTTATTGGTGAAAAACCAATCGAGATGCGCCCGATAAAATTCCACAATCCACTTAAAGGAAGTGTAGAAGAACCCCATCGCTACGTTTGGTTCCGTGCAAATGGCACTATGCCAGATGACCTACGTATCCATCAATATCTGCTCGGCTATGCCTCTGATTTCAATTTTTTACCTACAGCACTACAGCCACATGGCGTTGGGTTCCTTGAACCAGGCATGCAAGTCGCAACTATCGACCACTCCATGTGGTTCCATCGCCCATTCCGCATGGATGATTGGTTACTGTATGCGGTGGAAAGTACCTCAGCTTCTGGGGCTCGCGGTTTTGTTCGCGGGCAGTTCTATACCCGTGATGGAGTGTTGATAGCCACTACCGCACAAGAAGGCGTTATCCGCCAAAGAGATGCATAAATAAAAAGGGGATGATGTCTCCATCGCCCCCATTTTACTTATCGATAGTTCAGCCCATCGTCTTATCGGTGTTACTGATTGTAGGCATTTTCACCATGGCTATTCACATCAAGTCCTTCGCGTTCATGTTCTTCGGGTACTCTCAGCCCCACAATAGCCCCAGCCACTTTAAAAGCGATAAATGCCGCCACACTTGACCACACCAGAGTCACTACCACACTCAGTAGCTGGACCCACATTTGATGCCCCATAGTCACCCCTGCTGCATAACCCGTCCCGCCCAGTGATGAGGCAGTGAACACTCCGGTCAGTAGGCAACCAACGATACCACATACGCCATGTACGCCAAATACGTCGCAGGTATCATCCACTTTCAGCCATTTTTTCAGCGTGACCACCCCCCACAAACCAGCCACACCAGCCAACAAACCAATGATCAATGCGCCACCAACGCCTACCGTACCCGCCGCCGGAGTAACAGCAACCAGACCGGCAATACACCCCGAACACGCCCCTAACAGAGAAGGTTTCCCCCGTATTATCCACTCGGCAAAGGTCCAAGAAAGAATTGCCCCCGCAGTGGCGATGACCGTGTTGAGGAATGCCAGAGCGGCAATTCCGTTGGCTGCACCGGCTGAACCGGCGTTGAACCCAAACCAACCGATATACAAGATAGAGGCCCCGGTAAACACCATTGGCAGGTTATGAGGCTTAAACGCTTCCTTGCCAAATCCTGCACGTTTTCCGAGCAGATAAGCCCCCACAAGACCGGCACTTGCCGCGTTAATGTGCACAACGGTTCCACCCGCAAAATCTAAAGCACCGTCTTTTGCCAGCAATCCGCCCCCCCACACCATATGTGCAATCGGCAAATAGGAAATGGTGAACCAAATAGCGGCAAAGATGATCACAGCAGAGAAACGAATACGCTCAGCAAAACCGCCTACGACCAACGCTACGGTGATACAAGCAAAGGAAGCTTGGAATGCAACATGGACCATCTGACTCATAGTACCGGTCACACTGTCTATACCAATCCCTTTAAGCATTACCGTTTGAAAGCCGCCAAAGAAAGCATTGCCCGCGCTAAAAGCCAGCGTGTAACCATAGATCACCCATAGTACGCACACCAAAGCGAAGGTAACGGTAACCTGAGTCAACATCGAAAGTACGTTTTTGCCACGTAGCAGACCACCATAAAACAGCGCAACACCGGGTAGCGTCATAAAAAGCACCAGCGCTGTGCAAATCATCATAAACGCATTATCAGCCTTATCTGCCACCGCAGGTGCGGCCAGAGCCAAAGAAGGAAACAAAGTTACCAAACTCAGGCACAACATGGATAAAAGTCTTCTCATCATTGTTCCATCCCCATTCACTTGACTGAGCCTGTATTTACAGTGCAGCTTCGTCCGTTTCGCCGGTGCGAATACGAATGACGCGTTGCAATTCGGCAACGAAAATCTTGCCGTCACCAATTTTTCCGGTATAGGCTGCTTTGCTAATTACATCAATTACTTCATCTAACTGGTCATCAGCAATAGCAATGTCAATTTTGACTTTTGGCAAGAAGTTGACGTTGTATTCTGCCCCGCGATAGAGCTCAGCATGCCCCTTCTGGCGACCAAAACCTTTAACTTCAGTTATGGTCATCCCCTGAATACCTACTGAGGATAAAGCTTCACGCACGTCCTCTAACTTGAATGGTTTGATCACCACGGTAACCAGTTTCATATTGCCTCTCCGCGAATTAGCCAAAAAAGCTTGCTCTTGGTACATTCTAAATAAGCAAAGGCTATGCCATAAATTATTATTCAGTGTATTAAGGACGGCGAAGGGGATTTCTAGTATTAGCTGCACGTTGCGGTATACATGGCGGATCTTTTTACGCACCATTTCGGTGCACTGCGCCATGAAAAAGTGCAGAGGAGTTAACTGTAAAGCCTTGGATGTCTGTTTATGATGCAAAAATCAAGGACTCATTCACTGAGGAGCCCTTGATGTAAGGACTAAACCGGTTGGTAGTTTTCGCCAGTACCTGCGGCAAGTTCCTCCCCAGCCAATTGCAACTGATACATCTGATAATAACGCCCTTGCTGAGCCAAGAGCTGCCGATGGTTACCCTGCTCAACAGCGTGACCTCGATGCAGTACCAAGATAGAATCAGCATCAACAATAGTAGAGAGACGGTGAGCAATAACGATCAGCGTCGTATGTTTACGGATCAAGCGAAGTGCTCGCTGGATCGCCTGTTCAGTGCCCGAATCAATATTAGCTGTGGCTTCATCAAGGATCAGAATTTTGGGGGCCTGTACCAATACGCGTGCCATGGCCAGTAATTGTTTCTGGCCTACTGATAGGTTATTTCCTTGCTCACCAAGGCGCGTCTGGATCCCCTCAGGAAACGCTCTCACCAACTCCGCCAGTTGCACCGTTTCCAGCGCCTTCCAGACCACTTCCTCGCTGATATTACGGCCCAGCGTCACGTTGGCCAATACTGAGTCGGCCATCACCACCGGATCTTGCTGCACCATGGCAATACCTTGCCGCAAGGTTCGGTGCGAAAGACTGGATAACAGGCGCCCGTCCACGCGAATTTCACCTTCACTTAGCGGGTAATACCCCATTAGAAGGTTCGCCAGCGTACTTTTACCACTGCCGGTATGCCCCACCAATGCAACAAAACCACGTGGCGGGACCGCCAGCGAAATGTGCTGTAGCACCTTTTTGTCGCTACGATAGCTGAAGCTCAGATCGTGGATATCGATATGCCCACTTTTTAACAGATGTTCATCGCACCCATAACTTTGTTGGTCGCGATCCATCAGTTCAAAAATACGCTCTCCCGCCACTATAGCCTGCTGCAAAATCGACTGCTGGGAAGTCAATTCAATCAATGGCTCATTCAGACGACCAAGATAGTTAATAAAGGCATATAACACGCCTACGCCGATAGCCCCTTCACCACTGAAGCCAAACAACATCAACAAACCGCACAATACCAGCGCTGAAAACAAACTGAGCAATGGCCGCAACAAAAAGCCATCCAACCGCAATGTCTGCATCCGCGCAACATAGTGCTGTCGACTAGCCGCACTCATTCGTTCACCAAAACGTCTCTGCTGGCGGAACTGTTGGATCACGCCCATCCCACCAATCACTTCATTAAAACCGTCATTGATATCTGCCAGATAACTGCGCACTCGGCGAACAATCGGCGTGCTGTAATATTGGTAGATCCCCATGACCAAAAATACGGCAGGAAATATGCAAACTGCAACTAACGCCATCCGCCAATCAAGGCTGAACATAGCCACCAGCATTGCACCGATCAGTGCTGCGCTTTTCAGTACCGTGGAGACCACCATGACATAGAGATCCTTGATAACCTCAGTATCATTGGTCACTCGTGAGATCAATTGCCCGACGGGCTGGGTGTCGAATGCACTTAATGGCTGACGCAGTGCCGCATCCATCACATCAGTACGTAACCTCTGCACGACACTGACTGCAGCCTGATTAAACAAAATAGACTGGAAATACTGTAACACCGCGGCGAGTAGTTCCAATAAGATATAGGCCACTGCCAGACCGCAGACAATTATCAACGGTAATTGGCCCTTAGCGACATAGTTATCAATAAAATAGCCGATCAGGATCGGCCCGGCGACTTCTGCCGCTGCCGCAATCCAAAGCATCATAACCGCGAGTCCCAGCGATTTACGATAAGGAGAGCCATAAGCTAATAGCCGTTTCAACGTTGGCCATAACTTTTTCATTTTATTCATCGGCCAAGGCCTCCTCTGCATTTTCAGGAGACTCATCTAACGCAGCTTCCAACTGCTGATAGCGATACATATCACGATACCAACCGTTTTCTGCTGCTAATAGCGCGTGTTGCCCGCGTTGTACAACCGTTCCATGTTGCATCACCAAAATCTCACTGGCCTCGGTCAAGGCAGAAAGACGGTGTGCACTGATAATCACAGTGCGGTTTTTGCCCCAACTGCGCAGATTGTGAAGGATCTCATACTCAGTCCGTCCATCTACCGCGGAAAGTGCGTCATCTAGGATCAGGATTTCTGCATCCAGTAACAGTGCTCGCGCAATGGATATACGCTGTTTCTGACCACCGGAAAGCATCACCCCACGTTCCCCTACTTCAGTCTCATAGCCCTGAGGCAAACGCAGAATATCCTCATGGACACTAGCCAGACGTGCTACCTGCTCAATCTGCTCTTGGGTTGCCGCAGGGTTACCCAGTGCAATGTTATTGGCTACGCTATCTGAGAATAAAAAAGGAGTCTGGCTTACTACAGATAGCCGTGAACGCCATTCGTCGAGTTTTATCTGGGTGAGAGGCAAACCGTGATAACTGATTTGACCACGATCAATTTCAAACTGACGCTGGATCAGAGATAACAACGTCGATTTCCCAGCCCCGGTTGGCCCACATAATCCCAACATTTGCCCCGGTTGTAGCTGTAATGCAACATCATGCAGTGCTGATGTGTTTGTTTCCGGGTAATGGAAGAGCTTGATATCCACCACCAGATTACCGCGCCCGATGGGTAATTGGCGTTCGCCATCCCGTACTGCAGGTGCCTCTTCCAACAAGCTGCGAATACGGCTATAGGCAGCACTACCGCGCTCGACAATATTGAACATCCAGGCGAGAGCAAGCATCGGCCAGATCATCAGACCAAGGTACATGACAAAACTGGTCAGTTGCCCCAGAGAAAGAGAGCCATTCACCACCATCCAGCCACCACCACCGATGGCAAGCAAGTTAGAGGCGCCGATAGCGATATAGATCGTCGGGTTAAAACGCGCGTCTACTCGGGCTACATACATGTTCTTCACGCCAGTTTGTGCTGCAACCTCAGCAAACTGGCTGGACTGGCGATCTTCAAGCCCAAACGCCTTGATCATACGAATACTGCTCATGCTTTCCTGCGCCTGATCGTTGAGGCTGGAAAAAGCCGCCTGTGCCGATTTAAAGCGTTGATGCAACTGATCGCCGTAGTGCTTGATAGCAATTGCCATAATTGGCATAGGGATCAGTGAAATTAGGGTCAACTGCAAGCTGATTTGCGTACTCATCACAATCAGTACTGCCAGCCCCATTACCAATGAGTCAACCAGCGTCAAAACGCCCTCTCCGGCAGCAAACACCACGCGGTCGACATCATTGGTTGCCCGAGCCATCAGATCGCCAGTACGGTGACGCAAATAAAAAGACGGGTTTTGACGACTGAGCTGACGATAGAAATTTTCACGCAATTCCACAGCAAGTTGGTAAGATGCACCAAACAGCAGTACCCTCCACACATAGCGCAGCAAATAAACAACGATCGCCGTGCAGACCATGAGGCCCAACCATGCCATCAGCACATGATTAGACATCTGTTTCTCAGTGATGCCGTCAACAATAATACCAACCAACTTCGGTGGTAACAGTTGCAGCATGGCAATAATGATCAATAGCACCACGGCACCCAAGTAGCGGCGCCATTCGCGGCGAAAGTACCAACCTATTTGAGCAAATAATCTCACGCGGTTTTATTCCAGATACGTTTACAACAGGTCACTGTCCAGCTTACTCAAGATAAAGGTAGTAAGAACCGTTCACTCAGGAACAGGCAAAACCGTCGTATTTTTGATGATCTCCATTGCAAAGCTGGAGGTGACATCAATCAAACCAGGCACACCATTCACCAAGCGTTTATAGAAGTTGTCATAGCTTTTCATATCTGCCACTACCACCTGCATCAGGTAATCGTATTCTCCCGCCATACGATAGAATGCAAGAACTTCCGGCATCTGTGCAGTAAGTTCGACAAACGTATGATACCACTCACTGCTGTGTTGCTGGGTTTTTATCAAAACAAAAGCCGTTAGCCCAAGACCGAGTTTTTCATTATCCAGCAATGCGACCCGCCCGCGAATGTAGCCTTCATCTTCCAGCCTTTTAAGCCGTTTCCAGCACGGCGTAGAAGTCAGGTTCACCGACTCGGCCAGTACCTGAAGTGATTGAGTGCAGTCCTGCTGCAACATGCGTAACAATTTTCGGTCTATTTTATCCAACATATCGTCATTTTTTGGAAAAATTTTCTCTATTTAAGCAATTAAACAGTGAAAATAGCAATCTTTTTTCCCTAAAAATTCAGTAGTCTTACTGTTGTTTAATCCATCTCTAAATAGCTGAACGTAATCGTGCTTACAGGTGGGGGGAGCCGTTGAGCTCAGGGATACGCAACGCAAGTCCCTAAGGAGGGGGACTTTGCGTGCCGACACGCATGATCACTCTTACCCAACAGAAGCGTGATGTGTAGCGGTATTAAGAACCTATTTAGGACAAAGAAGAGCCAATGATGACAGAAAATGCTAAAAGAATCGGTATTGTGATACTTCTCTTCATACTGGTCACGTTAACTTGGGGAACAACTTGGATGGCGATGAAAATTGCCGTCGCCACAATCCCCCCTATTTTTGCCACTGGTTTGCGCTTTTTAGCAGCCTCACCTCTGCTACTGCTATTTAGCTGGTTAACCAAAACCCCGCTACTCTTTCCTAAAGGAAGCCGGCTTTTTCAATTGCTCATTTGCCTAGCTTATTTCGCCGGGCCGTTCACATTGATGATCTATGGCGAGAGTTACGTCAGTTCAGGCTTAGCCTCCATTATCTTTGCCAACATGCCTGTTGCCGTATTAATCGTGTCTATACTTTTGCTAAAAGAACGCATCAGCCCGACCCAGTTGCTAGGGTTAGTTTTAGGTGTGGTCAGTTTGTCTACCATTTTATATTTAGAGTCCAGTCAAACTAGCGGCACAAGCTGGCAAGGCATTGCGGCTTTACTGGCAGCTGTAATTATTCATGCCATCATGTATGTACAATGCAAGAAACGCAGCCAAAAAATTTCAGTACTCACCTTCAATACACTTCCTTGCCTCGGTGCTGGTTTCTTATTGTTACTACTGGGCTCCTGGGTGGAAAAAATTGACAGTGCAATGTTCTCAACATCATCATTGATATCTGTAGGGTATCTTGGCATTGTAGCGGGTGTTTTTGGAATTTTATGCTACTTTGCTTTACAACAGCGTGCTAGTGCTTTTCAAGCTTCCCTGGTTTTCCTAGTATTTCCCATCATTGCCTTAGGCGTTGAGCGAATGGTAAGCGGTACAACAATCAGCCAAGCCTCGTTATGGCTTATACTGCCGTTATTGCTCGGTATATTACTGACTTTGACGCCCATCAGTACGATTAGAACAGTGCTTAGATTAGAACCTGTTCGCACCTAGAAATTTAAAAAAGCCGAGTGATAATTCTCGGCTATCTCAATACTTTCTAAAATACAAGGAGTTGACTGTAGAATTGCCCCTTCATAGCCACCAGCAGCATTCATATCGATTGCTGGCTGATTTGTAACTTTGTGGCCACATTATTTACTTACGAATCATATTTCCACTTATATAAGTGGTTCGCTTCCCTTATCATGTTTTTACGAATCAAAAGATTATTAAATTTAATCAACATGATACCTATAAAACCGTTTTACGCATGATGCGTATGGCTCTCAAAACAACTATTTGGGCTGGACACTGGTTCAGAAACATAGAACAGCCGCTCGAATGTACATCGGGAATGGCTTCAACACAGAAGGTAGATTCTATGAAACGCGCGGTCGTCGTTTTTAGCGGTGGGCAAGACTCAACGACATGCTTAATTCAGGCATTGCAACAGTATGATGAAGTTCACTGCATCACGTTTGATTATGGTCAGCGTCATCGTGCTGAAATTGAGATTGCAAAAGTGCTATCTCAAACCCTAGGTGCCAAAGCACACAAGATTTTAGATGTTGGTTTACTTAATGAGTTAGCAATCAGCAGCCTGACCCGTAGCAACATACCCATTCCGGATCATGAAAGCTCATCGCAAGAAGCCTTGCCGAACACCTTTGTACCCGGCCGCAATATCCTTTTCCTAACGCTAGCGTCTATTTACGCTTATCAGGTGCAAGCGGAAGCTGTGATAACAGGTGTCTGTGAAACAGACTTCTCTGGCTATCCAGACTGTCGTGACGAATTCGTTAAGGCCCTTAATCACGCGATGATATTAGGTATTGGACGAAATATCCGCTTTGAAACTCCACTGATGTGGCTAAATAAGGCAGAAACTTGGGCCCTGGCAGATTATTATCGACAAATGGAATGCATTCGCCACGACACGCTCACCTGCTACAACGGTATTCAAGGCGACGGTTGTGGTAAATGTGCAGCCTGCCATTTGCGTGCTAAAGGACTACATCAATACCAACATAACAAAGCTGTTGTTATAGCTAGTATGAAACAGAAAGTCGGGATGGTTTAAGGCAGATAAAATGAAAGCTGCGTGTAACTCATGGCTGAAACATGGCCTTCCACTCGACATCATTCAAACAGCGAGTTTTGCTTAAAAAAGGTTGGGTACATTACTCCAAAAAATTCGAGTTATTCGAGTTGCGTGAGAAAAACGCACCGCGTTTTTGAGCAGCACTAGTGCCACTCTGGAAGAGCGAGTCCCACTTTTGGCCGAATAACGGAGTGCCATCAAAGCACATGCAACCTGAGTAGACGAGTAGCGCTACGCCAAAGAGTCAGGCCTGTGTATCCTTATGCTGTAGCGCAACCAGATGTTCACGCAACGCTCCTTCAATGGGTAATGCACGCTTGGTTTTCAGATCGATACAGACAAAAGTCAGTGTTGCATCAGCTACCAGCGTACCCTCAGGTTCTAACGTCAGTTTCTGACTTAAAACTGCACTCTTGCCATTTAACTGCAACAGTTTACTATCAATACACAGTTTGTCGCCTAGCACTGCTGGCTTACGGTAATTGATATTGATGTTAACTACGATAAAGGCGATGTTATTTTGCGTCATCCAATGGAACGCCTCCAGATTTTCTAGCCATTCCCAACGAGCTTCTTCCAAGAACTCTAAATAACGCGCATTATTAACATGTTGATAAACATCAAGATGATAACCACGAACCTTAATATAAGTCTGCATAATAAACTAACCACTCCTGCCTCTAATAATAGTGAGCTAAACTTGGCTCCCTCTGAACCTTATGACTATTCTGTTGTGCGAGCATATCTTGCAATGGTTACATGCCAGTAAGATAAAGTGTTTCTATGATGAAAAACTGGTATGACCTGAGAAATGTAGCAGAGGAAAGCGGCAGCAATGGCACTTTGCCATGCAGCCGCGAGTGAGATCACATTTTTAGCCGCTCACGGTTCCTCTCCATTATCGATGGCCCAATCCCTGGTACCTCCTGCAGTTGATCAATCTCGGTAAATGGCCCGTTTTGTTCCCGATAGCGGACGATCGCCTCCGCTTTTTTCAATCCAACACCTTTCATTACGCTAGCAAGCTTTTCAGCATCTGCCTGATTTATGCTCACTTTATCTTCATCTTTTGTCTGCAGCTTGTTACTCGTAGTAACTTCTTCTGTTTTAGGCGATACAGAAAGAATCTGTTTCTGCACTTGCGAGGGCGCCTCTGCAGCAAAAACCGAGCTCCCAGATAGACTAAACAATGCTGCGACTAGAAACAGTTTCACTATAAGATAGAAACGATTAATAGCTTTATTTTTAGTTAATTGCATGCTGGATCCTCCTTGTGTTTATCAGCAAGACTACCTTGCAACAAGCTCAGATAATCAGCAATTAACAAAGAGAAAATATGGAAAAGGCCGCGAAAGCGGCCTTAGTGTATTACATTTTGTTGCAGAGAAATGCGGTACTTATTGAGGTTGTTGCTCTGTAGCACCCATTTTGATTGAAGCGTCTTTACGTAAGGTTGCCAACAAGGCATCAAAAGTAACGCCAGCAGCACTTTGTTCCATTTGACCAACAAAAGCCTTCATTTCGCTTTCCGGCAGTGTACCCGGTCTTACCGCATCTAGAGCGACCAGAACTACGTTATCATGACGGTCCTGCGACATGCCGTAAACCGCTTTACCCTCCTGCGGATGTGGCAACGAGAATACGGTTTCTACCAGTTGGGTGTCCTCAGCAGAACGTGTCATTTTCTGTATGCTGCCAAAGCTAAGACCCGCGGCTTTCATCGCCTCATCGCCTTTACCTTGCTTCAGCGCAGCCAGCAGTTTTTCACCTTGGAGTTTTGCTTCTTGCACTGCCTGATTACGTTTTACCATATCGATAATGCGCTCTTTCACCTTATCGAAAGACTCAATACCTTCTGGTTGGTGGTCAACCACACGAATAACAAATGCACGATCACCGTCTACTGTGATCACATCAGAGTTACTGCCTGGCGCACCGTTCTCACCAATCAGGGAACCATCAAAGATAGATTGCACAACCGGTTTGAAATTCAACGTTGCAGGAACGTTATCACGAGTGAACCAGTCGGTTTGTACAGCTTTGCTACCCACAACTTCTTCTGCTGAAACAAGGGATTCGTTGTCGCTGGTTGCTGCTTCACTCACTTTCTGCTGCAACGCATAATAAGCATCAATGGCTTTTTCCCGCTTCACCTGCTTGGCGATTGCATCATGCACTTCGCTCAATGGTTTCACCAAAGCTGGCTTAATATCATCTAAACGGACGATAAGGTAGCCAACCGAAGATTTCACCACGCCAGACAACTGGCCTTTTTCTGTCAGAGCAGCCTGTTTTATTTCGTCTGGCATGGTATCCGGCTCCATCCAATCCATCGCACCGCCGTTACGGCTAGAGATGATATCGGTAGATTTTTCCTTTGCTAGCACAGCAAAATCAGCCCCGTTCTTCAATTGCTCTAGAACGACCTTAGCTTCTGCTTCAGTTTTCAGCTGGATAATGCTGTATTTTTTACGCTCTGGTTGGCCATAGCTGCTTTGGTGTTGTTCATAATATGCGGTGATATCTGCCTCAGTGGCTGTCTCTTTATCTTGCAGTGCCGCTGCATCGAGCAGAATATAGCTCACCTTTACACGTTCTGGCTCGATGAAACTATTTTTGTTCTGCTCGTAGTAGGCCTTCAACGCATCATCGCTGACCGTTTGTTTTGCCTGCAGGGCTTTAATGTCGATCGTCGCCAGTCGAACATCTCGTTCTTGCATCATCAGTGCCACCATCGCCTGTGTTTCACTGGGTGGGATAATGTCAGAACTGCCGAACCCCTGGATCACCTGCTGATTAATTAGCTGCTGACGCATAGACTGTGCGTAATCTTCAGCGCTAAAGCCCGAACGGTTAATAAGATCGAGATACTTGGCATTATCGAATTGACCGTCGGTCTGGAAGTAAGGCTCCTTGCGAATGGCATCTTTCACCTGCTCATCGCTGACTGCCAACCCCAATTTCTTAGCGTACTGATCAAGCAGTATCTTGTCGATCATCTGAGACAATACTTGATGGCGTAGTTGCTGCATGTAGCCTTCGTTGCCAGCCAACACCGAAAACTGGTCTCCCAACTGTTGCTGCATACGACTGCGTTCGCTCTGAAAAGCCTGTTCCAGTTGGGCGCGTTCAATCACCTGGCCATTTACTTTCGCTGCATAACCGCCGGAACCACCGATTAGGTAGTTACCCACCCCAGTCAAAACAAATGACAAGATAATCAGGGCCAGGATGATTTTTAGCACGACGTGGTTAGCAGCCGCGCGTAAATTGTCCATCATAGTGTGACAACACTCCGCTGTGATATGGATTAAAAACCCTTGTGCAGGCGCGTTCCCTGCTACAAAAATAAAAAAGCGCATCAATACGATGCGCCTTATATATTACCTTACCAATACCGCTGAGTCAGGTGATTGTTTACACCAAAACCTTTAGCGCTAACTCATTATACCCTTCCCTTCGAGTTGCCGTGGTATTGACTACGTTCAGTTGTGCAACTTGAAGAAAAAATCAGGGCATCAATGCGGGAATCAGTTTACTGCGTCTTTCAGCGCTTTACCTGCACGAAATGCGGGTACTTTGGCTGCTGCGATTTTGATCTCTTTACCCGTTTGCGGGTTGCGACCAGTACGAGCTGAGCGCTCACGTACGGTGAAAGAACCAAAACCAACCAAAGCTACATCATCACCTTCTTTCAAGGACTCGGTAACGGATGCAATGATTGCATCTAAAGCACGCCCTGCCGCCGCTTTGGAAATATCAGCACCTGCGGCAATTTTGTCGATCAGTTGTGACTTATTCACTCTATCATCCCCTCTAGAATTCAAACGTCGCACCGAAAAAACCTCGACGGTTGCGACAGCGCAGCTGTTATATCAATCCCATCGCGCCTTGGCAAGCTACCAAACAGAGGCAAAATGTGGCCCGACAGGTTACTAACTTAACGGCACAAAAAAACGCTGGCAAGTCCGAAATGCCTTGCCAGCGTAAGTTTTATCGATGGTTTATGCTAACTGTCACTATTTCGTCGCGACAGGCTGCGCTCCGAAAGCTGGGTTTTGCAACGCAATGTTCAAAACTTCATCTATTTTCTGTACCGGATGGATCTCAAGATCGGCAATCACGTTATCCGGGATCTCCTCTAAGTCACGCTTGTTCTCGTAAGGGATAAGCACGGTTTTAATCCCTCCACGATGCGCAGCCAAGAGCTTCTCTTTTAAACCACCGATCGGCAATACCTGACCACGCAGTGTGATTTCACCGGTCATAGCAACATCAGCGCGAACCGGGTTACCTGTCAGGCAGGAAACCAGTGCTGTACACATGGCAATACCCGCACTCGGACCATCTTTCGGTGTTGCACCTTCTGGCACATGAACGTGAATATCACGTTTTTCATAGAAGTCGGCATTGATACCCAATTTCTCCGCACGTGCACGTACAACTGTCAGTGCAGCCTGAATGGATTCCTGCATGACTTCACCCAAAGAGCCGGTATAAGTTAGTTTGCCTTTTCCCGGAACACAGGCGGTTTCAATCGTTAGAAGATCGCCCCCTACTTCTGTCCAGGCCAGACCAGTGACTTGCCCTACTCGGTTTTCGGTATCCGCACGGCCGTAATCAACGCGCTGAACACCCAGATAATCCTTCAGGTTTTCACCATTGATCTCAATATGCTTGAGTTTTTTATCCATCAACAGTGATTTCACTGCTTTACGACACAATTTAGATATTTCACGCTCTAGGCTACGTACCCCTGCTTCGCGAGTGTAATAACGGATTATGCCAATAATAGCGCTATCATCGACTGACAACTCACCTTTCTTCAACGCATTGCGCTCAAGCTGCTTTGGTAAAAGATGCTGCTTGGCTATATTAAGTTTCTCATCTTCGGTATAACCGGAAAGACGAATAACTTCCATACGGTCAAGCAATGGTGCAGGAATATTCATTGAGTTAGAGGTTGCGACAAACATCACGTCAGACAGATCATAATCCACTTCCAGATAATGATCGTTGAACGCCACGTTTTGCTCTGGATCCAGTACCTCTAGCAGGGCAGATGCCGGATCACCACGCATATCGGATGACATTTTGTCAATTTCATCAAGCAAGAACAGTGGATTTTTGACACCGACCTTGGCCATTTTCTGGATAAGCTTACCCGGCATAGAACCGATATAGGTTCTGCGGTGACCGCGGATCTCCGCTTCATCACGCACGCCACCCAGTGCCATACGCACGTACTGGCGACCCGTTGCACGAGCGATGGATTGCCCCAATGAGGTTTTACCTACACCTGGAGGACCTACCAAACACAGAATAGGCCCTTTGATTTTGCTGACACGACTCTGCACGGCAAGGTACTCAAGGATACGATCTTTAACACGCTCTAAACCATAGTGATCGGTATCGAGTACCTCCTGAGCTTTGCGCAGGTCTTTCTTCACCTTACTACGCGCATTCCACGGCACCTGTAGCATCCAGTCGATGTAACCACGTACTACGGTTGCTTCCGCAGACATCGGGGACATCATTTTCAACTTTTGCAATTCTGCTTCAGCTTTCTCACGAGCTTCCGTCGGCATTTTCGCCGCTTCAATCTTGCGTTTTAGAGCCTCGTGTTCATCTGGTGTATCATCCATCTCACCCAATTCTTTCTGGATGGCCTTCATCTGCTCATTCAGGTAATACTCGCGCTGGCTCTTTTCCATCTGCTTCTTGACGCGGTTACGGATACGTTTTTCAACCTGCAGCAGGTCGATTTCCGACTCCATCATCGCCATCAGGTACTCTAGACGCTCAGTAATATCGAACATCTCCAGCACAGACTGTTTGTCGCTGAGTTTCAGCGGCATGTGTGCAGCTATCGTATCTGCCAAGCGCGCAGCATCGTCGATGCTGTTCAAAGACGTCAGCACCTCCGGTGGGATCTTTTTGTTCAGTTTGATGTAACCTTCAAACTGGTTGATGGCCGTGCGCACCAAAACTTCCTGCTCACGTTCGTTAATAGCAGGTGACTCAAGATATTCAGCCTGTGCCGCAAAGTGTTCACCGCTGTCGGAAAGCGTGGTAATACGCGCACGCTGCATGCCTTCGACCAGTACTTTGACAGTACCATCAGGCAGTTTCAGCATCTGCAAAATAGATGCAACGGTACCAACAGAGAATAAATCGTTAATGCCAGGCTCATCCGTCGAGGCATCTTTTTGTGCCACCAGCATGATCTTTTTATCGTGATCCATTGCGGCTTCGAGGCACCGAATCGATTTTTCCCGACCAACAAACAACGGGATCACCATATGCGGATAAACCACCACATCGCGCAATGGCAGAACGGGGATTTCAATGCGTTCGGAACGCTCAGGGTTCATAGAGCTCTCTCTTAGTTTAATTTCCGCCAAGTTTTAGGGGGAATCTCATGAGACGCAAGCATCAAACGTTTCACAAAATCTTGATTACGAGTATATGGGGATGATTCTCTTACATTCAACGGCAAGAATGCACAGAAAAAGAAATGGGGGATAAAATCCCCCATTTTGCGACTAATACGCTGGTTTTAGTGGCTAATTATTCGCCAGAAGCGTGAGCTTCTGGTTTTCCATAAATCAGCAACGGTTTGGATTGCCCAGCAATAACAGACTCATCAATCACCACTTTATCAACGCTCTCCAGCGACGGCAGATCGTACATCGTATCCAACAGTGCGCCTTCGACAATAGAACGCAGACCACGAGCACCGGTTTTACGCGTCATAGCTTTCTTGGCAATCGCCGTCAACGCTTCCTCACGAAACTCTAATTCCACGCCTTCCAAATTGAACAAGGCCTGATACTGCTTGGTTAGGGCATTCTTCGGTTCTTTAAGGATCTGAATCAGAGCCTCTTCGCTCAGTTCGCTGAGGGTGGCTACCACTGGCAAACGACCAATGAATTCAGGGATCAAACCGAATTTGATCAAATCCTCCGGTTCTGCCTGCAGCAGCAGCTCACCCTCGGTTGCTTTTTCAGACTCACCTTTCACCGTAGCACCGAAGCCAATACCAGAACCGGTATTTACCCGCTGACCAATCACTTTATCCAGGCCTGCAAACGCCCCACCACAGATGAACAGAATCTTAGAAGTATCTACCTGTAAAAACTCCTGCTGAGGATGCTTACGCCCCCCCTGAGGTGGGACCGCCGCTATGGTGCCTTCAATCAGCTTCAGCAACGCCTGCTGTACGCCTTCACCAGATACGTCTCGGGTAATAGACGGGTTGTCAGACTTACGTGAAATTTTGTCAATCTCATCGATATAAACGATACCGCGCTGAGCCTTTTGCACGTCGTAATCACATTTCTGCAAGAGTTTCTGGATGATATTCTCCACATCCTCACCAACGTAACCCGCTTCAGTTAACGTGGTAGCATCGGCCATGGTAAAGGGCACATCCAGAAAACGCGCCAAAGTTTCAGCCAATAACGTTTTCCCACTACCGGTCGGACCGATCAGCAGAATATTGCTTTTGCCCAACTCTATGCCATTACTGGTATCGCCGTTGCGCAAACGTTTATAGTGGTTATAGACCGCTACAGCCAATACTTTTTTCGCCTGCTCCTGACCTATAACATAGTCATCGAGATGATGGCGGATTTCGTGCGGTGTCGGCAATGAGCTGCGCTCGCGATGCGGCGCAACTTCTTTGATCTCTTCGCGAATAATGTCGTTACATAGGTCAACACATTCATCGCAGATATACACTGACGGACCGGCAATCAGCTTACGCACTTCATGCTGGCTTTTGCCGCAGAAAGAGCAGTACAGCAGCTTTCCTGAACCGTCTTTGCGCTTATCTGTCATCAGTAAACCTCTTCTTTTGTCTTTGTCCCGCAGATTATCACGGCGGCAGTGCGCCCAATGTTTTACTGGGAACGTCGATAATGCAGTCCAAAGCACGCAACACATGCTCTGAATACTATAGCCTATCGGCTCGCATGCCGCGTATTTCTAGCTGCGGTGTGTCAGAATGCTGTCCACCAAACCGTATTCTACCGATTCTTCTGCGGTCATAAAGCGATCGCGCTCAGTATCCCGCTCAATCTGTTCCAACGATTGACCAGTATGCTGTGCCATCAATTCATTCATACGTGCTTTTACTTTCAGGATTTCGCGTGCGTGGATTTCAATATCCGTCGCCTGTCCCTGATAGCCACCCAACGGTTGGTGAATCATCACTCGTGAGTTAGGCAGACAGAAACGTTTACCTTTAGTGCCAGCAGTCAGGAGGAACGCCCCCATTGAACATGCCTGGCCCATACATATGGTGCTGACATCGGGTTTAATAAACTGCATGGTGTCATAAATGGACATACCTGCAGTGATTACTCCACCTGGAGAGTTGATATAAAGGAAAATGTCTTTTTCTGGGCTTTCTGCTTCCAGGAACAACATCTGCGCCACAATCAGGTTCGCCATATGGTCTTCAACCTGACCGGTCAGGAAGATAATCCGCTCTTTCAGCAGGCGGGAATAAATATCGTAAGAGCGTTCCCCACGCGAAGTCTGCTCTACCACCATTGGCACCAGTGCCATGTTAGGTGAAAATTGATCTCTTTCGCCACTGTATGACATAACCGTCTCCTAATAGAAATTGCCTTGGCGCTATTGTCTGTCGATTCTACTTGAGAACGGTCATCATGACTACGTTCAAGCTACCGACAGGCTCCCACACTGATTTGACGGCGTTATCATCCCGATTTCCGGGTAAAGCCATGGCTGTTGAAGAAATGGTGGACAATGGACTGAATTTCAAGTCCTGCAACAATTTAAGCCAGCTTCTTTATTTGGTAAAGCGATGGATAGCCTGCATTGCTCCACCATCGTTTTACCCGTGACAAAATAAATATAGTGCATGTTGCCACAGTTAACCTTTTATTAATCAGTCACGTGGCAAAAGAAAAGCCCGTAACCGGAGCTACGGGCTTTTTAAGGAACTACCTGTGCTGCTTTACACTTTGTATCGCGTTTAATAACAGGCTGTGCTCCTCATGACTTACCCGCTATTACGCAGGTTGAGTGCGGTTCATAAGCTCACTGAACGTTGTCACTTTATCTGTCACTTTCGCTTTAGCCAGCAGAGCTTCAACCGCTTGCTCTTCCAAAGCAACATTGCGCATGTTGTTCATCAGCTCTTTGTTTTTGCTGTAGAACTCAATAACTTCGCTCGGTTCTTCATAAGCGGAAGCCATTTCTTCGATCAGCGCTTTTACGCGGTTTTCATCAGCTTCCAGTTCGTTCTGGCTTATCACTTCGCCCAACAACAGGCCAACAACGACGCGACGTTTGGCTTGCTCTTCGAACAGTTCGCGGGGCAGTTCCATCGCTTGTTTCTCATTGCCACCAAAACGCTGAGCAGCCTGACGACGTAACACGCCGATTTCGCTGTCAATCAAAGCAGCAGGCACCTCGATTTCGTTTGAACTCACCAACCCATCGATTACCTGAGACTTGATACGGTTACGCACCGCACCTTTCAGTTCGCGTTCCATGTTTTTACGCACTTCAGCACGCAATCCTTCGACAGAACCATCAGCAACACCGAAACGCTTAATGAACTCTGCCGTCAGTTCTGGCAATTCACGCTGCTCAACTTTCTTCAGAATGATAGCGAATTTAGCCGCTTTTCCTTTCAGATTTTCTGCGTGGTAATCCTCAGGGAAGTTAACATCAATCGTGAACTCTTCACCCGCCTTATGACCGACCAGCCCATCTTCAAAACCAGGGATCATACGGCCTTGGCCCATAGCCAAAACGAAATCTGTGGCTTTGCCACCTTCGAACTCTTCACCATCAATAGAGCCACTAAAGTCGATAGTCACGCGATCTTCCGCAGTGACTGCACCGTCAATTGCTTTCCAGGTTGCCTGTTGCTTGCGCAGGGTTTCCAGCATGGTATCAACATCAGCGTCCTTGACGTCAACAACGGGTTTTTCGACCTCAATGCTTTCCAGACCTTTCAGCTCAACTTCCGGATAAACTTCAAACTCGACGAAGAATTCGAAATCTGCGCCCTCTGTATAGTCGCCAGGTACGTAGTTCGGTGCTCCAGCAGGGTTAATTTTTTCTTTGATGATCGCATCAACGAAGTTGCGCTGCATCAGTTCACGCAACACATCCTGACGAACAGAAGCGCCATAACGCTGTTCAACGATGTTCAACGGCACTTTACCTTTACGGAAACCGTCGATACGTACGTTTTTAGCTGCGTTGTTCAGCTCTTTCTTTACCGCCTGAGTGATAACATCAGCGGGTACAGTAATAGAGATACGGCGCCCAAGGCCTTGAGTGGTTTCTACTGAAACTTGCATCTTGTTACCTCAAAAAAATCACAGTGCTCGGTAAACTCCGTTCCAAGAACCAGGACGGCTAAATTAAAACCGAGTTCCCTGATGTCGAGAGCGTCCCGAAACCATTCTGGAAAAATAAGACGCGACATTATAGCGGTGCAAACAGAGCTAGTCGAGGATGGCAAGACGTTGCTGGCGCGTTAAAATTCATCCTTTGCCGGTTTACTCTCCCGATACCTTTGTTGTTACAAGGTAATCAGCACCGCATGGAATATCGGCTTTGTCGTCATCAAAAACAGCAACGGCCCGCAGGCCGTCGCAAAATTCGTCAGTAGTAATACCTTAATTTACGGTTAAAGTTCCACTGATACCGTAAATTTTAGATTTCAAGCCTGAGTTCCAGCACCACGACAAGGCGGCGAAACAGGCGCAGTGTTGTGCAAACCTTCCCACTCCTTGGTTGTGTAGGTATGCAACGCCAGTGCGTGTACGCCGTCTGCTAACTCTTGCGCTAACGTGGCATAAATTGAGCGATGACGAGCCAAAGACCGCTCACCAACAAAGCGATCGCTGACCAAAACGACTTTAAAATGGCTTTCTGAACCTTTGGGGACATTATGACGATAGCTTTCATCGACGACTTCCATGAATACGGGCTCAAAAGCAGCCCTCAATTTTGTTTCTATTTGTTCACGAACCATGGGACCTCCTTAAACAGCACCAGCGAATTACTATGCCATCTTGCTCAATATTAGTCCGGTTTTATACGTGCGAGAACATCACTATCACAGCCACAACCACTGATAGTGGATAAAACAGCCAACATTTGCAGTTAATGAGTTTTATCCATGTCAGAGGCGTGAAATGGTTTTTTTATTCTTGCTGAGTAAAAATTTACGCTTTGGCAACGTTCGGCGCTTCCTCCCGTTGCTTGCGATGCTATGATGTCGACAATGTGTTGTTGGATTGATCGCTTTGTTTACCAAGTCCCCATACGTTGTACCTGATAAATTTCGCTCCACTGTCAGTGTTAAGTGACTCGAAAGATAAAGGGTATAAAACCACGATTGATGAGACAGTTATATGTTTAAAAAACTTTTTTTCCCACTGTTAGCTGCATTAATGCTTGCTGGCTGTGTTACCAGCACCAATACGCTGAACGTTACCCCGAAAATCGTATTGCCACAGCAGGATCCTACTTTGCAAGGGATCACCATTAGCATTAATGGTGCTGACCAGCGTCCAGACCAGGCACTCGCGAAAGTGAACCGTGATGGTCACTTGATTACTCTGACTCCCTCACGAGACCTACGTTTCCTGCTTCAGGAAGTACTAGAGAAACAAATGGGGGCGCGTGGCTACATGATTGGGCCTGCTGGTGCGGTTGATTTGCAAATCGTAGTGAACGGGTTATTTGCCGATGTATCCGAAGGTAACTTACGTTATAACATTACAACTAAAGCGGATATTTCAATTATCGCTCAAGCGAAAAACGGTAATAAGCAGGTGAAAACCTATCGTTCTACTTACAACGTTCAAGGTGCTTTTGCTGCAACTAACGACAAAATTGCTAATGCGGTCAATACGGTACTTGGCGACGTGATCGCAGACATGGCACAAGATACCAGCGTCAGTCAGTTCATCAAACAAAACGCGCGTTAATCAGCCATTACCCTAAATATCGCGAGTTGAAGTTAGGTGGAAAACATGACTAATACACTGATTAAAAGATAAATAATTCCATCATAACTGCAACTTTAAATATTACGTGTCAAAGACTTTGTGCTGTTCGGCAACGGGCAGTACAAAACAAGGATCTCATGCCAAAACAGTATCTGAATATTTTTACCCAACGTAATTCAGTCATCCTTTTGGTTCTGGGCTTTGCGTCAGGACTACCTTTAGCGCTGACCTCCGGCACACTGCAAGCCTGGATGACTGTCGAAAACATCGATCTGAAAACTATTGGTTTTTTCTCACTAGTTGGTCAGGCCTATGTATTCAAATTTCTATGGTCACCATTTATGGACCGCTACACACCTTCCTTTCTCGGGCGGCGGCGCGGCTGGTTGTTAATTAGCCAACTATTGTTGGTATTTGCCATAGTCGCCATGGGATTTGTCAATCCAAGCCAACATTTGTGGTGGCTCGCTGTACTGGCTGTGTTAGTCGCATTCTGTTCTGCCTCGCAGGATATTGTTTTTGACGCCTATAAAACCGATCTACTGGCGGCAGAGGAACGTGGCGCAGGTGCAGCGGTTTCGGTACTGGGTTACCGGCTGGCGATGCTGGTTTCTGGCGGCTTGGCTCTGTGGCTGGCAGACCGCTATTTAGGTTGGCAGGCTACTTACTGGTTGATGGCGGGGTTAATGTTAATTGGCGTAGCTGCAACATTAATGGCGCCAGAGCCAGACGACAATATTCCAGCACCACGAACTATGGAGCAGGCGGTAGTTGCCCCATTGCGTGATTTTTTCGCACGCAATAATGCTTGGCTGCTCTTGTTATTGATCGTGATGTATAAGCTGGGCGATGCTTTTGCCGGTAGCCTGAGCACAACCTTTCTGATCCGTGGCGTAGGGTTCGATGCTGGAGAAGTCGGCCTAGTCAATAAAACGCTCGGCCTGTTTGCCACGATCATCGGTGCCTTGTTTGGAGGTCTACTGATGCAGCGTTTGAGCCTATTCCGAGCATTAATGTTATTCGGTATTCTCCAGGCCGTTTCAAACATTGGTTACTGGCTATTAGCCGTTACTGATAAAAATATTATCACCATGGGCAGCGCTATCTTTCTAGAAAACCTATGTGGAGGGATGGGTACAGCAGCGTTTGTTGCCCTACTGATGACTTTGTGCAACAAGTCTTTTTCTGCTACCCAATTTGCATTACTTTCTGCACTCTCCGCTGTTGGACGTGTTTACGTAGGCCCGATTGCAGGTTGGTTTGTCGAAGCTCATGGTTGGCAGTTATTTTATCTGTTTTCTATTATTGCAGCTCTGCCGGGTTTGCTGTTGTTAGCCATTTGCCGTCAAACGCTGGAATATACGCAACAGACTGATAACTTTATGCAACGTACTGAATTCAGCCATGCTTACCGGTGGGCGCTGCGTCTGCTGACCTTAGGTTGTGCGCTCCTCACGCTATGGTTATTGTTATTGATAACCAACGCACTGGGTTGGACCGAGTGGCCAAACTTTGCCATTAAGCTACTTCAAACAGGCGCCATCTTGAGCGTTGTAGGTATTATTATGGGTAGCCTGCTGGACTACCTAGCACTTCGCCGCATACAGGTTGTCTGATTTCATCGACCAACAATTTATGTTGGTCGATGAAAAAATCAAGAACCGAATTAATTTCCTAAAAAATAATAAAATGGAAAAATTTATTTTTACTTGAGCGTTATACTCAGAAATAAAATTAAATTCACCTTTATTAAACAAATATTTTACATTAATTAAACGTTTCTTTTGCGCTTATAATAGTAACTTCTTCCAACATTATCCCACATAGCGTTGGTTTTCCTTGCGAAAGCCAGACACTGCACGATTCAGCTCGCCAACACATTGTTGCTATTAATAAATTATCATGTCGCGTAACATATGTGACTCCCTTAACAGAAAGAGTCTACAAGGTGCTTACAGTCCCTTAAGTATGTTTACAGTGCTGCAACCTTCCCGTAAAATGCACGCACACATGAAACGACAATAGTGCCTTTGTAATTGAGGTCGTTAGATGAGACTTAAGAAATACAATAAAATTTTTGGGATGCTATCTCTAATTACAGCAACTGTAATGCTTAGCGGCTGTAATATGGTTTTGATGAATCCCAAAGGCGCAATAGGTGTCGAACAACGAACACTGATTCTCACCGCAATCGGCTTAATGTTGATCGTAGTGATCCCAGTTATCGTTATGGCGTTCGCCTTTGCCTGGAAGTACCGAGCTTCTAACAAAGAAGCCAAGTACACACCAAACTGGTCACACTCCAATAAGATCGAAGCGGTTGTCTGGACCATTCCGATCATAATCATCGTAATACTGGGTACCATAACTTGGAAAACGACCCACGACCTGGACCCATTCAAGCCAATTGTTACCGACAAAAAGCCAATGACCATCGAAGTGATGTCATTGGACTGGAAATGGTTGTTCATTTATCCAGAGCAAGGTATTGCAACGGTAAATGAGCTGGCATTCCCGAAAGATGTCCCTATTGAATTCAAAATCACCTCTAACTCGGTAATGAACTCTTTCTTTATTCCTCAGTTAGGTGGGCAGATTTATGCAATGGCCGGGATGCAAACTAAACTGCATCTAATCGGTAATGAAGCCGGTAAATATGATGGCATTTCGAGTAGTTATAGTGGGCATGGCTTCTCTGGCATGAAATTCACTGCCATTGTCACCCCGAGCGAAGGCGACTTCGAACAGTGGGTTGCTAAAGTGAAAGAGTCGCAGAATACCCTCAACACGATTAACGATTTTAACGAACTGGCCAAACCGAGTGAAAATAACCCGGTTGAGTACTTCTCCAGTGTCAAACCGAATTTGTTCAAAGAGACCATCGCCAAATTCATGGGCGGCATGCACATGCACAAAGGCGCAGAGTCTTCAGCGCATGAAGGCATGGACATGAATGAACATGCTAACACCGGAGCCGAGGAATAATCTGATGTTCGGAAAATTAACACTTGATGCGGTTCCGTTTCATGAACCGATCGTCATGGTCACTCTTGCTGTAATTGCCGTTATCGGCTTAGCGCTGCTGGCGCTAATTACTTATTTCGGCAAGTGGAAGTGGCTATGGAGCGAATGGCTGACGTCTGTCGACCATAAGAAAATTGGTATCATGTACATCATTGTCGCTATGGTGATGTTGATACGTGGTTTTGCCGACGCCATCATGATGCGTGGTCAGCAGGCATTGGCATCAGCCGGTGAAGCCGGATTCCTTCCGCCACACCACTATGACCAAATATTTACCGCTCACGGCGTTATCATGATCTTCTTCATGGCAATGCCTCTGGTGGTAGGCCTGATGAACCTGGTCGTTCCGCTGCAAATCGGTGCTCGTGACGTTGCCTTCCCGTTTTTGAACTCACTGAGTTTCTGGTTCTTCGTGGTAGGTGTCGTGCTGATCAACCTTTCGCTGGCTGTCGGTGAATTTGCACAGACCGGCTGGCTGGCATATCCACCGCTTTCTGGTAAGGAATACAGTCCTGGGGTTGGGGTCGATTACTGGATCTGGAGCCTACAGATTTCAGGTCTGGGCACACTACTGACTGGCGTGAACTTCTTCGCTACCATTATGAAGATGCGCGCTCCTGGTATGCCAATGATGAAAATGCCCGTGTTCACTTGGGCCGCATTGTGTACCAACGTACTGATCATCGTTTCTTTCCCTATTCTGACCGTCACCATTGCGTTGCTAACTCTAGATCGCTATCTGGGCACCCATTTCTTTACCAACGATATGGGCGGCAACATGATGATGTACATCAACCTGATTTGGGCCTGGGGTCACCCAGAGGTGTATATCCTGGTTCTGCCAGTGTTTGGTGTGTTTTCTGAAGTGACGGCAACCTTCTCACGGAAACGTCTGTTCGGCTATACGTCACTGGTGTGGGCAACCATCGCTATCACCCTGCTGTCGTTCATCGTTTGGCTACACCATTTCTTCACCATGGGTAGCGGCGCTAACGTTAACGCCTTCTTTGGTATCGCTACGATGATTATTTCCATCCCGACTGGGGTGAAAATCTTCAACTGGCTGTTCACGATGTACCAAGGGCGTATTCAGTTCAACTCTGCAATGCTGTGGACTGTCGGTTTCATCATCACCTTCTCTATTGGTGGGATGACAGGTGTGTTACTGGCAGTTCCAGGTGCAAACTTTGTACTGCATAACAGCCTGTTCCTCATTGCACACTTCCATAACGTCATTATCGGTGGCGTAGTCTTCGGTTGTTTTGCTGGCCTGACTTACTGGTTCCCTAAAGCATTCGGTTTCCGCCTGAATGAAACCTGGGGCATCAGGGCATTCTGGTTCTGGATCATCGGCTTCTTCATTGCATTCATGCCACTGTATATACTGGGCTTTATGGGTATGACACGCCGTTTAAGCCAGAATATCAACCCTGAGTTCCATACTCTGTTGTTAGTCGCAGCCGGTGGGGCAGCTCTTATTGCCTGTGGTGTTCTGTGCCAGGTAGTCCAGATCATCGTCAGTGTTCGTGATCGTGAACAGAACCGTGATCTGACCGGCGATCCATGGGGTGGACGTACGCTGGAGTGGTCAACATCATCTCCACCGCCTTTCTATAACTTTGCCGTAGTGCCAGAAATTCACGATCGTGATGCATTCTGGGACATGAAAGAAAAAGGCGAAGCATACAAGAAACCGGCAAAATACGAGCCTATCCATATGCCGAAGAATACTGGAGCCGGTGTGATTATCTCAGGTTTCAGCTTGGTATTTGGTTTCGCGATGATCTGGGAAATCTGGTGGATGGCGATTGTCGGATTCGTTGGCATGATCGTTGTCTGGATTATCAAGAGCTTCGATGAAGATGTTGACTATTACGTGCAAATCGATGAAATCGAGCGCATTGAAAACCAACACTATGAACAAATCAGCAAAGCAGGCGTGAAACATGTCAACTGATATCCTGACTAAGCATAATACAGCCCATGCAGAGCATGGGCACCACGATGCAGGAGAGACCAAAGTCTTTGGATTCTGGATCTACCTGATGAGCGACTGTATTTTGTTTGCGAGCTTGTTCGCAACTTATGCGGTTCTAGTCAATGGGACCGCTGGCGGTCCCACTGGTAAAGACATCTTCGATCTGAAGTTGGTGCTGGTTGAAACCTTCCTACTTCTGTTCAGTTCCATCACTTATGGGATGGCGATGATCGGGATGAGTAAAGGCAAGGCCAGCAGCGTCAACAATTGGCTGATGTTGACTTTCATCTTCGGCCTAGCTTTCGTGGCAATTGAAATTTATGAATTCCATCATCTGATCGCTCAAGGTTTTGGTCCTGACCGCAGCGCGTTTCTCTCCAGCTATTTTGCGCTGGTTGGTACCCACGGCATACACGTGAGTGCTGGGTTGATCTGGCTGGTCGTATTGATGGTTCAGGTGAGCAAACGTGGCCTGAATTCAACCAATAAAACCCGACTGATGTGTCTGAGTCTGTTCTGGCACTTCTTGGATGTGATTTGGATCTGCGTGTTTACCGTTGTCTACCTGCTGGGAGTTATGTAATGAGCCATTCATCCCATGAAACCTCTCATGGCGGCGCAAGCCATGGCAGCGTGAAGTCATACTTTATCGGCTTTATCCTGTCGATAATTCTGACGGTAATTCCATTTGCGATGGTGATGAGCGGTTCAGCCTCTCACTCTACTATCCTGGCGGTAGTGGTCGGTATGGCGGTGATCCAGGTGATCGTTCATCTGGTTTACTTCCTACACATGAACACTTCATCGGCGGAACGCTGGAACCTGGTGGCATTACTGTTCACTGCTTTGATCATCGGTATCGTTGTTGTGGGTTCATTGTGGATTATGTACAACCTCAACATCAATATGATGGTTGATTAAGAGCCGAGCTGGACGTGATGATTAAGCAATACCTGCAAGTAACCAAACCAGGAATTATTTTTGGCAATTTAATTTCTGTCGTTGGGGGATTCCTGCTTGCTTCCAAAGGAAGCATCGACTATCCCCTGTTTCTCGCTACCCTTTTGGGTGTCTCGTTGGTGGTTGCATCGGGCTGTGTATTTAACAACTACATTGACCGTGACATCGACAAGAAAATGGAGAGAACGAAGAATCGGGTGCTGGTTAGAGGCCTGATCGCGCCAAGTGCGAGCCTGGTTTACGCTACCATTTTAGGTATTGCTGGTTTTGCACTGCTCTATATCGCTGCCAATCCGCTGGCCATGTGGCTGGCGGTAATGGGCTTTGTCGTTTATGTTGGCGTTTACAGCCTATATATGAAACGTCATTCGGTGTATGGCACGTTGATCGGCAGCTTATCGGGTGCTGCTCCACCAGTGATTGGTTATTGCGCTGTAACTAACGAGTTTGATGCTGGTGCATTGATCCTACTGGCCATCTTTAGCTTATGGCAGATGCCCCACTCCTATGCGATTGCTATCTTCCGCTTTAAAGATTACCAAGCAGCCAATATCCCGGTACTTCCGGTGGTAAAAGGGATATCTGTCGCCAAGAATCACATTACTCTCTATATTCTGGCGTTTATGATTGCGACCTTGATGCTGACTCTCGGGGGATATGCTGGTTACAAATACCTGATCGTGGCGGCAGCAGTCAGTGTATGGTGGCTTGGCATGGCATTGCGTGGTTACAAAACCGAAAATGACAGCGTTTGGGCAAGAAAACTCTTCGTGTTCTCAATCGTTGCCATTACGTCATTGAGTGTGATGATGTCTATCGACTTTAGTGCAAGTGCAACGCCAGAAGCCTTGCTGTCCTACGCTTGGTAAATGCGTTTCTCTGTGAATGGGCCGCTGAGCGGCCCATTTTATTTATCCTACAGTTGATGAAATATCTGCTAAACAACATTTAATTTACCCCTCCTAACCCACACATTAAAATGGCGCAAATTTGCAGGCAAAACTCCTTCAGGTTCACGCTGTTTAGGCAGGTCTTATGGGGACTAAACCTTAGCGCTTTCATATTTAACTTCTATCAATAACGCTACTGTTTGAAAGATGACGGGTATGCTGAGGTCACAATGAACGACAATGTAATGACGTCACAGGAACGTCGTGCAACCTGGGGGCTGGGGGCCGTTTTTTCACTACGCATGCTCGGTATGTTTATGGTGCTGCCAGTTCTCACCACCTATGGTATGGCACTAAACGGCGCCAGTGAGGCCCTGATTGGTATTGCCATTGGCATCTATGGTCTGGCGCAGGCTGTATTCCAAATCCCGTTTGGATTGGTTTCTGATCGTGTAGGCCGCAAACCGTTAATCGTTGGCGGATTGCTGATCTTTGCGATTGGCAGCGTAATCGCTGCGCTAAGCGATTCTATCTGGGGGATTATCCTTGGCCGCGCATTGCAAGGTTCTGGAGCTATTGCAGCTGCGGTTATGGCATTACTATCAGACTTAACTCGTGAACAGAATCGCACCAAAGCGATGGCCTTTATCGGGGTCAGTTTCGGCATTACCTTTGCTATTGCCATGGTTGTAGGGCCAATAGTCACCCACGCTTTCGGCTTGCATGCACTATTCTGGATGATTGCCGTATTGGCTTTGATGGGGATCGTCATCACCGTGATCATAGTCCCTTCAGCAAGCAATCACGTTTTGAACCGCGAATCGAGTATCGTACAGGGAAGTTTTAGCAAGGTGCTGAACAATTCTCGCCTGCTTAAACTCAACTTTGGCATCATGTGTCTGCATATTTTACTGATGTCCAGCTTCATCGCACTGCCTCTGGCAATGGAAAAAGCAGGGCTGGCGGCAAGCGCACACTGGAAGGTCTATCTGGTTACCATGCTGGTTTCCTTCGCTGCCGTAATCCCCTTTATCATCTACGCTGAAAAATACCGTCGCATGAAACAGGTCTTTATGGGCTGCGTCGCCGTACTGTTTTGTGCCGAGGTATTGCTGTGGTTCTCCGGTCTGCATCTTTGGGGCATTATTGCCGGAGTACAGCTGTTCTTTATGGCATTTAACGTCATGGAGGCTATTCTGCCTTCACTAATCAGTAAAGAATCTCCCGCAGGTTATAAAGGAACCGCAATGGGGGTCTATTCCACCAGCCAGTTTATTGGTGTTGCCATCGGTGGTAGCCTTGGTGGATGGCTATATGGTATGCAAGGTGCGGGGCTAGTATTTATTGCAGGAGCAATAATTGCAGCAATCTGGTTTATGATCAGTAGCACCATGAAAGAGCCACCTTATGTCAGCAGCCTACGTATTACACTGTCTGAACTGGCCGTGAAAGATTCAGCATTGCAAAGCCGTCTAATGGCCCAGCCAGGCGTGGCAGAAGCGGTTGTGGTCCCTGAGGAACGCAGTGCTTACGTTAAAGTGGATACACGGCAGACCAACCGTGGACAGTTGGAAGCACTGGTCGAAGCGCTTTAAAGTAAAGGGCCACTAAACCGGCCCTTCTTTGCCGATTAATCGCGAAAATTCTTGAATTGGAAAGGCTGTCCGAGGTCGGCACCACGCACCAGTGCCATTACGCTCTGCAGATCATCGCGTGACTTACCGGTGATACGGACTTCATCACCTTGAATTTGTGCCTGCACCTTCAACTTGCTGTCTTTGACCAGCTTGACGATTTTCTTCGCCAATGTGGTTTCAATACCTTGCTTTAATTTCGCTTCAACACTGTAGGTTTTACCACTGTGGGTCATCTCTTCAGGGATCTCTAGAGCTCCGCCTTCAATACTGCGTTTGCTCAATTTCTCACGCAAAATATCTAACAATTGTTGCACTTGAAAGTCAGACTCGCTGGCAACTTTAATGCTCTCGTTCTTTTCATTCAACTCAAAGCTGGCGGGTACGTTGCGGAAATCCCAACGGGTACTGAGATCGCGAGTGGCGTTCTCAACGGCGTTACGAACTTCCTGCATATCAATTTCGGAAACGATATCGAAAGATGGCATACTTCTTCCTCCTGAATGGACGTCTGCCTTCTGAGGCACAATAATTTAAATGTGTTGCATAATACGCGCTTTGTAGCTGCAGGCAAGATTATGGTGAAGACGTTACGCTTCCGGAATGTCTATAATCAGAGAAATTAATCTGCGCTCCCCAAACACCAAGGAGATTGAGTGAAAATAACAATTCTTGGTTGCGGTGCACTCGGACAACTTTGGCTCTCGAGGCTCTATCAACGGGGCCACGATGTACAGGGATGGTTACGGGTTCCTCAGCCATTTTGTGCGGTAAACGTGATTGAACCTGATGGCACGTCGTTTAACCACAATTTGCCAACTAACGACCCTGAGCACCTGTCACAGAGTGAACTGTTAATGGTAACGCTGAAAGCCTGGCAAATTTCTGGCGCGGTGGCGGCATTACTCCCAAAGCTAAATCCACAATGCACTATTTTGCTCCTGCATAATGGCATGGGAGCACAAGATGAGTTACCACCGCATAGTCAACCGATACTTCATGGTACAACCACCCATGCCGCACGCCACGAGGGAAACACCATTGTTCATGTCGCCAACGGGATCACCCATATTGGCCCCACGACACCTCAGGCGACACACCTAAGCGACTTAGCAGATATACTACATCAAGCTTTACCTGATGTTGCGTGGCATAACGATATTGCCGCTACCAATTGGCGTAAACTAGCAGTAAGTTGTGTCATCAATCCATTGACTGTCATGTATAACTGCCGTAATGGTGATCTGCAATATTATCCTGAACAGATAGAATGCATCTGTCGTGAAGTTATCAGCGTAATGGAAATGGAAGGCTACCATACCTCATGTGAAGGACTGGTCGCCTATGTCATGCAGGTAATTCAGATCACGGCGGACAACATATCCTCTATGCTGCAAGACATTCGTGCTCAGCGACATACCGAAATCGACTACATTACCGGGTATCTACTCCGCTGCGGGCGAAGTCATGGCATGACGCTGCCAGAAAATACCCGCCTGTTTGAAATGGTGAAACAAAAGGAAGATGAGTATGAGCGTTTCGGCACTCGTTTGCCTAGCGCCTGGTAGCGAAGAAACCGAGGCCGTTACTGTAATAGATTTGTTAGTCCGCGCTGGGGTAAACGTGACTACTGCCAGCGTAGCCGGAGATGGTGGCTTAACGATTGTCTGCTCGCGTGGTGTGAAATTGCTGGCCGATGCACCACTTGTCGCGATCGTTGACGAAGCCTTTGACGCTATTGTACTGCCTGGGGGCTTAAAAGGTGCCGAGTGCTTCCGTGATAGCCCACTTTTAGTAGAAAAAGTGCGTCAAATGCATCTACAAGGCAAAATTGTGGCAGCCATCTGTGCTGCTCCGGCCTTGGTATTACAACATCACAACCTTTTCCCAGTGGGTAATATGACTGGATTTCCTGGCTTGAAAGAGCAGATCCCGCAGGAACAATGGATGGAAAGACGCGTGGTTTTCGATCAGCGTGTCAACCTGTTAACCAGCCAGGGACCAGGAACATCAATGGAGTTCGCTTTGAAACTGATCGATTTACTTCTGGGAAAAGCCAAAGCCGCAGAGATAGCTGCACAGTTGGTACTTATCCCCGGCATGTACGATTTCCGTGATTGAGCCTTGATTACCCGAATAGCAATGCCGCTGAAATTCAGCATTGCTATTATCTGAGAACAAGTTAAGGACGATATACTTTAACGTTGGTATAACCTTGTTCATGAAGATACAGTGCTTGCAGACGGCTCATCACACCACGGTCACAATACAACAGATAGATTTTGCTTTGATCAAGATCGCCGAACTGGCTGCTCAACTTGTAAAAGGGTAAATGTTTAACGTCGACTTGAGTCAGTTGCAACGGTTTCTCTTCTTGTTCATCGATAGAACGAATATCCAGAATTACCTCATCAGCGGTAAACTCAGCAACAGTTTCTACTTCAATGATTTGCTGCTGCGCTTCTTCGGCAATAGTACGAATATCAACGTTACGCGCTTCACGCACTACTCGATCCAGGATCTCGAAGTCAAAGTTGTTTTCTTCTTCTTCAATCTTACTCTTGATTGCTTTAACCGTTGGGTTTTTTGAGATCACACCGCAATACTCCGGCATGGTTTTGGCAAAATCTTCCGTGCCGATTTTACGAGCAACATCAATGATATGTTCTTTATCATGCGAAATTAGTGGGCGCAAAATAAGCGTATCAGAAGCATTGTCGATCAGACGCAGGTTCGTCAACGTCTGGCTGGAAACCTGCCCCAGTGCTTCGCCGGTCACCAAAGCCTGAACACCGTAGCGTTCGGCAACCTGAGAAGCGGCACGGACCATCATACGTTTGAGCACGACCCCCATCTGACCATCATCCACTTTCTCCAGGATTTCCCCTACGACAGGTTCAAAGTCGATCGCAACAAAACGCACTTTATGAGAGCTCGCAAAGCGACTCCACAGATAGTACGCCACTTGTTTCACACCGATTTCGTGTGCAGCGCCTCCAAGATTGAAGAAACAATAATGCACCCGACAACCGCGTCGCATCAGCATATAGCTGGAAACCCCGGAATCAAAACCACCAGAAATCAATGACAACACATCTTCCTGCGTACCAATTGGATAACCGCCAATACCTTCACGACGCGATTTAACCAGCATCAATTTGTCATCTTCAATCTCAAGATTCACCGTTACCTGTGGGTCTGACAACTTGACGCGTGCGCTTTCAATGTGCTGATTCAGCCCCCCGCCAACATAACGCTCTACATCCTGAGAACTGAAATCTTGCTTGCCACGCCGTTTTACTCGTACACAGAATGTCTTGCCTTCCAACTGTTCACGGTAGGTTTCCAAAGCCTGCTCAAAGATATGATGCACATCGGTATAAACGCGATCTTCAACTTCCAGAATATGGTGAATACCGGGGATACGCGTCAACGCCTCAGCAATTACCGGGCGCTGTTGTTCGTTTTTGGCGCGAACCTCAATACAATCCCAGTGGCGGACTACCGCTAGTGTTTCATCATATTGCTTCAAGACGTTACGGATATTGGTCGTCAGGATTTTAATGAAGCGCAAGCGCACAGATTGGCTCTTGATGGTGATTTCTGGGAACAATTTAATGATAAACTTCATGGCGGTCTTTATTATCTGATAAGAAATTACGGGGTAAAAGTTTAATACCCTCTGTCTTCCGAGCGGCGGCGGTTGGCTGCAACTGATAAGCTATTAGGTATACAATGACGATAAGATTGATAAAACGTTCGGCAAGCCCGCAGTTTTATCAATCTTATCCGGGCGCGAAGTATATCATCATCTGATGGTATACCGCGCGGATAAACCACACATGCGTGCCATAATTTGCTAATCAGTATCCGCTAGGATAGGCTCAGGCCTCACGGTTCACACAATGATGTAGAAGATAACTATGCCAAAAAAACCTGTAACGTCAGACGGTAAAGAGCAAAGCATTAGCTTTGAACACTCCCTCAGTGAACTCGAAAGTATCGTGAATCGTCTGGAGTCTGGCGAGTTAACACTTGAGGAGGCACTTAATGAATTTGAACGCGGTGTACAGCTAGCGCGGCAGGGGCAACAAAAACTGCAGCAGGCAGAGCAACGCGTTCAGATCCTGCTTAACGACTATAACGATGATGCCGCCCTGGCTCCTTTCACCCCGGACGCTGAGTAATTACAATGTCTGAGTTTCACGAACAGTTGCAGGCCTTCCAAAAGCGCAGCGATCGCGTATTGCTGGACTATATCGCTCCGTTACCGTTCAATGATGGCAAAATGGTTGAAGCTATGCGCCACGGCACACTGTTAGGGGGCAAACGGCTACGGCCTTTCCTGGTTTACGCCACCGGGCAAATGTTCGGCCTGAGTCTGGACAGTCTGGATGCTCCCGCTGCAGCGGTGGAGTGCATTCATGCATACTCGCTGATCCATGACGATTTACCTGCCATGGATAACGATGATTTGCGCCGTGGTCAGCCAACTTGCCATATAAAATTCGGTGAAGCCAACGCTATTCTTGCGGGCGATGCTCTGCAAACGCTGGCTTTCTCGATCCTGGCCGATGCAGATATGCCCGATGTTACCTTGCGCGACCGTCTGTCCATGATTTCCGAACTGGCTAGTGCCAGCGGTGTGGGGGGTATGTGCGGTGGTCAATACTTGGATATGAAAGCCGAAGGTAAACAGATCGACCTGCACACGCTGGAACAGATCCACCGCCATAAAACGGGTGCGCTAATCCGTGCTGCAATTCGCCTGGGTGCGTTGGCAGCCGGTGAGCCAGGCCGTACAGCGCTGCCAGAGCTTGACCGTTATGCAGCCGCAATAGGCCTGGCATTTCAAGTTCAGGATGACATTCTTGACGTAGTAGGTGAAACCGCAAAAATCGGTAAACGTCAAGGCTCAGACCAGCAACTTGGAAAGAGTACCTATCCTGCCCTACTTGGGCTTGACAGCGCGAAGTTAAAAGCGTGGGATCTCTATCAGGAAGCTTTGGCAGCATTAGCCTCTTTGGCAACACAATCTTACAACACAGCGCCACTGCGTGCGTTAGCCGGTTTCATTATTGAACGCGATAATTAACGTATGACGTCAACACCTCTGATATGAGCATCGAATGAGTCTTGATATAGCCAAATACCCGACCTTAGCTCTCGCAGAAACACCGGAAGAACTCCGTTTGTTACCGAAAGAAAGCCTGCCTAAGCTGTGTGATGAACTGCGGCAATATTTGCTGGACAGCGTTAGCCGTTCCAGTGGTCATTTTGCCTCTGGGCTGGGTACCGTCGAACTGACGGTGGCATTGCATTACGTCTACAATACCCCATTTGATCAATTGATCTGGGACGTGGGCCATCAGGCATACCCACATAAAATCATGACTGGCCGACGGGATCGCATCTCTACCATCCGTCAAAAAGGGGGCTTACATCCCTTCCCATGGCGTGCCGAAAGCGAATATGACGTATTGTCTGTTGGTCACTCTTCAACCTCGATCAGTGCTGGTTTGGGTATAGCCGTAGCGGCGGCACTCGAAGGCAGAAACCGCCGTACCGTCTGTGTCATTGGTGACGGTGCCATCACCGCAGGCATGGCTTTTGAGGCCATGAACCATGCCGGTGATATCACCCCAGATATGTTGGTAATACTGAACGACAACGAAATGTCGATCTCCGAAAACGTCGGTGCATTAAATAATCATCTGGCACAACTCTTGTCCGGCAAGCTATACGCAACACTCCGTGAAGGGGGCAAAAAGGTGCTTTCTGGCCTCCCCCCTATAAAAGAGCTGTTGAAACGAACCGAAGAGCATCTGAAAGGCATGGTTGTACCCGGCACAATGTTTGAAGAACTGGGTTTCAATTACATTGGGCCAGTAGACGGCCACGATGTGCAAGGGTTGGCCGCCACACTGAAAAACATGCGTGATCTGAAAGGTCCGCAATTGCTGCACATCATGACCAAGAAAGGTCGTGGTTACGCACCCGCTGAAAAAGACCCAATCAGCTTCCACGCCGTACCGAAATTTGATCCGGCCAGCGGCACCCTGCCAAAAAGTGCCGGAGGGTTGCCTACGTATTCAAAAATTTTTGGTGACTGGCTGTGTGAAACTGCGGCCAAAGATAGTCAGTTAATGGCTATCACCCCAGCCATGCGCGAAGGCTCGGGCATGGTGAAGTTTTCTCGTGAATATCCACAGCAATACTTTGATGTCGCGATTGCCGAACAACATGCGGTCACCTTTGCCGCAGGTCTGGCAATTGGTGGCTATAAGCCGGTTGTAGCGATCTACTCTACTTTCCTGCAACGCGCCTACGATCAGCTGATCCATGATGTAGCGATCCAGAGTTTACCCGTAATGTTTGCTATTGATCGCGGCGGTATAGTAGGAGCCGACGGCCAAACTCATCAGGGCGCATTTGACATCTCGTTCCTGCGTTGTATCCCGAATATGGTGATCATGACGCCAAGTGATGAGAATGAATGCCGTCAAATGTTGTATACCGGTTATCACTATAATGAGGGTCCAACGGCAGTTCGCTACCCGCGTGGAAGTGGCACTGGAGCAAATCTGGAGCCATTGGCCAACTTGCCGTTAGGAAAAGGCATCGTGCGCCGCAAAGGTGAGAAAATCGCAATCCTCAATTTCGGTACTTTGCTACCAGAAGCCCATCAGGTAGCCGAAGCGATGAACGCCACGCTGGTAGATATGCGCTTTGTAAAACCGCTGGATGAACAACTGGTACTGGAGATGGCTGCAAGCCATGAGATACTGGTCACACTGGAAGAGAATGCCATTATGGGGGAGCAGGCAGCGGAGTTAACGAGTTACTCATGGTGAAACGCCGTATGGTACCTGTGCTGAACATTGGCCTGCCTGATTATTTCATCCCACAAGGGAGTCAAGAAGAAATCCGCAGCGACTTGGGTCTGGATGCCGCCGGTATTCAACGCCAGATCGAGACCTGGTTGGCATAATCTTTATGGGGTTCATACTGAACCCCATCGACTAAAATATCAGAATAAATCTATCGGCCAGTGATGGCCAATCAGATAAATAATCCCGGCAGCGAGCACACCTGCAACAATATCGTCGATCATAATCCCCATACCGCCGTGCACATTGCGATCGAACCAACGGATCGGCCAGGGTTTCCAGATATCCAGAACACGAAACAATACAAATCCGCCAGCCACCCATTGCCAACTGTTTACCGGCAGCGCCATCAGGGTGATCCACATACCAACGAACTCATCCCAGACGATACTACCATGATCGTGTACTCGCATATCTTTAGCTGTCTGGTGGCACAAATACACACCCATACAGATACTGAACATGACCAATAACGAATAAAGCTGCCACGGCAACTGGATCAGCAGCAACCAGATTGGTATTGCTGCAAGTGACCCCATGGTTCCAGGCATCATTGGCGAAAGACCGCTGCCGAATCCAGTAGCTAGCAAGTGCCATGGGTTACTTATGCGCAACCGGTTTTTAGCTTCATCTTTCATAATGGTTGCACGGCACTGAAGTGATCGTATCCACGCCATGGCAATTCGGTCTCTTGATTATCAAGATAGAATTTTACCCCTTCGGAATGCGGAGCGATTTGACCAATACAAGTATAATCTGCGCCTAAATGACTGAGCGCCACTTCCAGCGCACCACGATTAATCTCTGGCACCGTAAAGCACAGTTCATAGTCTTCACCTCCGGTTAAAGCCCAGCATACTGCCTGATCAGTATCCGTGTTATCGGTCAAAAATTGTGACATAGGTAATTCATCCAGTACGATACGCGCACCACACTTAGACGCATTCAGTACGTGCTTTAAGTCTGAAATCAAACCATCAGAAATATCGATCGCCGAACTGGCTAAATCACGCAACGCCTGGCCCTGCAGCACACGCGGTTGAGGACGCAAATGCCTCGCGACCAGATATTCACGGGCAGTAGGCTCACTCACTTCCAGACGTTGTTGCAGGATGGCCAAACCGGCTGCACTGTCACCTAAAGTACCCGTCACATAAATCCAATCACCAATCTTGGCCCCTGAACGCGTTAATGCACGGCCTGCTGGGATAAACCCATTGATTGTCAAGGTCATGCTGAGTGGCCCACGGGTAGTGTCACCACCAATCAACTGCATGCCGTAGTAATTAAGCTGTTCGAATAGGCTATCGCTGAATGCCTTGAGCCACTCTTCATCGACTTCTGGTAGCGTCAACGCCAACGAAAGCCACGCGGGGTCTGCCCCCATTGAGGCCAGATCGCTCAGGTTAACCGCCAATGCCTTATAACCAAGATCGGCCGGATTAATATCCGGCAGAAAGTGAACACCTGAAACCAGAGTATCAGTACTGATAGCTAAAAGCTGTTTTTCTGCCACTGTTAGAAGTGCGCAGTCATCTCCAATGCCCAACTGTACATCCCGGCGCAAACTCTTGGACCGGTCAAAATAGCGGGCTATGAGGTCAAATTCGCCGCATGCCATGATTGATATTCCAAATAAATCAGGGCCGGTTTCCCGGCCCTGATTTTTACTTTTTCTTACGAATGTTAGGACCTGCTTTATCAAGCACACCATTCACAAACTTATGGCTATCTTCGGCCCCGAAGGTCTTCGCCAGTTCGATGGCTTCATTGATAGCCACTTTATAAGGGACATCTTCACGCATTTTTAGCTCAAACAGCGCGATACGCAACACCGCTTTTTCCACCTGGCCCAGCTCGTCGAGCAGACGTGACAGGTATGGGGCCATAAGGTCATCCAACATACCCGCGTTCACTGCCACACCTGATAGCAGCTCACGAAAATAGGCGATGTCAACATCTTTGACATCCTGCTCCGTCAGGAACTGGTGTTCAACATCAGCAATGTCATTTTTAGACAACTGCCAAGAGTAAAGCGCTTGAACAGCGCACTCACGAGCACGGCGACGAGCAGCAGGTTTCACGGAATTCCCCTTAAACTAAATTCAGGCTTTAATAGTTTTGATAACATTAATCATTTCAAGTGCGGTGAGGGCAGCTTCTGCACCTTTATTGCCTGCTTTGGTGCCTGCACGCTCGATCGCTTGTTCGATGCTTTCGGTGGTTAGAACGCCAAAGGCAACTGGGATCTCAGTATTCAGTGAGACATTACCCAGGCCAGAACTGGCTTCCCCCGCCACGTATTCGAAGTGCGCGGTTCCCCCACGGATCACGGTCCCTAAAGCAATAACCGCATCATACTTGCCAGTATTAGCCAGAACGCGAGCGGTCAATGGCAATTCGTATGCCCCTGGAACCCAGACAACGGTAATATTGTCATCGGCAACCTGACCAATACGTTTCAGCGCATCAATAGCACCTTGCAGCAGACTGTCGTTGATGAAATTGTTAAAACGTGCAATTGCGATCGCCACACGGGCATTAGGAGTAGCAACAACACCTTCGATCACTTTCATGGGCTTTCCTTAAAAATGGGTTCAATAACCCCGCAGGGGGGCGGATTCTATCATATTCTTTGCCTGCCTGCGCGGCGGTTTTGTAAAACACCTACTACATGCAAACAAAGGTTACATTGGCTGGAGTCCTCGTGCCGTCGTAAACACGCAGAGCTGTGGCCATTTGCGCGCAGTTAAGGGACACAGCCTAGTCTTTTAAACGCAGACGCAGACGCAAATCGGGACCAATCTGACGCACTTCACTGAACACAAACTCCGGCGCATCGACCAATCGATCCAACCCAGGCAGATGGCACAGGCCGCGGCCATCATCTCCCAATAATTTGGGTGCTACATAGAGCAGGAGTTCATCCACCAGTCCGGCTTGCAGTAATGCACCGGCAAGATGTGCGCCAGCCTCAACCCAAATGCTATTCACCTGTCGCTTGGCTAATTGCATCATCATGACAACCAGATCAATGCCATCACGATAAGCAGGGAAAGACAGCTGTTCAACACTTTCTGGCCAGGCTAGATCATCCGGTTGCCGCCGTGCCAACCAAGTGGTGCCGGGTTGTTGTATGACTTTATGTTGCGGCGTTATCCGGTTCTGGCTGTCCAAAATAATCCGCAGAGGCTGCCGAAGGTTTTCACGCGGATAGATTTGGCGGATTTCACTACTCAGTTCATCCCAACGCACTGTCAGCGCAGGATCATCTGCCAGAACGGTAGCACTGGTGCTGAGGATCGCTGAGCTTTCGGCCCGGAGACGCTGCACGTCCTGCCGGGCCTGCGATGAAGTGATCCACTGACTTTCACCGGATGCCATGGCAGTACGGCCATCCAATGATGCCCCCTGTTTTAACTGTACATAAGGGAATCCCGTACGCATACGTTTGAGAAAACCGAGGTTAACCGCCTCGGCCTCTGCCAGCATGATACTATGGCAGACTTCAATTCCTGCCTGTTGTAAGCGGTATAACCCACGCCCGGCAACCTGTGGATTAGGGTCCTGCATTGCAGCAACCACACGGCAGATACCCGCCGCTATCAGCGCATCAGCACAAGGCGGTGTTCGCCCATGATGGCTACAAGGCTCAAGCGTAACATAAGCCGTAGCACCTTGAGCTCGCTCGCCAGCCATATGCAGGGCATGAACTTCAGCATGAGGTTCACCCGCTCGTAAGTGATAGCCTTCACCAACAATCTCACCATCGCGCACGATAACGCAGCCTACATTCGGATTCGGCGTTGTTGTGAAACGTCCCAATCGTGCCAGTTCAAAGGCACGAGCCATGTAAAATTCGTCGTTATGCATGAAGATCCCGTTAGTCCTGCAACTTCGCGATTTCTTCGCCAAATTCGCGAATATCTTCGAAACTGCGGTAAACCGAAGCAAAACGGATATAAGCTACTTTATCCAATTTTTTGAGCGCATCCATCACCAGGTTGCCGACCATCTTGGCTGGCACTTCGCGTTCACCTGTAGCTCTTAACTGGGATTTGATGTGATTGATGGCATTTTCCACATCGTCGGCGCTGACCGGACGCTTTTCCAACGCTTTCAACATGCCACGACGCAGTTTATCCTCATTGAAAGGTTCGCGAACCTCATCACTTTTTATTACCCGGGGCATTACCAGCTCAGCCACCTCAAAAGTGGTAAAACGCTCATTGCAGACCACACATTGGCGACGACGGCGCACCTGTGAACCGTCTCCCACCAGGCGTGAATCAATAACTTTGGTATCAATGGCAGCACAAAAAGGGCAGTGCATAACTCGTCCTGATAAACGTTTTTATGATTAAAAACAGTTTACCCCGAACTGAGGTCACAACAAAGGCCACCAGCCTTTTGTGACGTACTTAGGCCAAGGGGTTTCATAAACCAGTTTGTATCTCTTGTCGTCACACCCCAAAGGTAAAGAACATAGCCTCACGACGGCAGGATGACAACATGACTTTACCCACCTATATCGTTAAGCTGTTACGGCACTAATAAAAAGGAAACTACAAACATGACAATCAGTTATCGTAAGATCTGTATGTTCGGTGTTTTGATTCTACTTGCGGGTTGTACACAGAATCGTGAAGTACCGAAACTTAAAAGCCAGGTGGTTGAGCTGAAACAAATGTTAGGGACGTTGGCCGACCAGGCTTTTATTCTGGAGCGTCAAAACAGGCTTAACCAGAACGCCTCTGATGGTGTTTACCTGCTACCGAATGCCAATAATGCCGCCAGATTAAACAGCGACGTGGGCGAATTGAGCGTTTCACTGAACAACCTGAAGAGCGAAGCCGATGGAAGCCAGGCAATGCTATATGTTCGTACGTTGTCAGGTAAATCCCTGCGCGGCTTTACTGCTACCTTAGAATGGGGTCAGTTAGATACCACTACCGGAATGCCGCTCAAAAAAGGCAGTCAATCACAACAGCTACAAAGCCGCAGTGCCCTCTTACCAAAAACCGAGCAAGTGTTCGAGTTACGTTTGAGCGGAGTCCCCCTGGAACAGCTGGGTTATATTCATCTGCACAACATAATCCCACTATCAGCGCCTACCGTCATTCAATAGTAAGGTAAAGTAGGTAAATAAAGAGAGCGCCGTTTTGGCGCCCTCTTTATTTAATTAAACATACAACCGACTCAATCACGGCAGTATAGAAGGCTGGTCAGCACCCTCTTTCTCGACTTTCTGCTGCAGCATGTGCTCACGTTTCATACCCAGTTTCAACGCCAAAGCAGAGGCAACGTAGATAGAGGACACGGTACCGATAGAGACGCCGATCAACATGGTCAGAGAGAAGCCCTGCAACATAGCACCGCCAAAAATGTACAGCATCAGTACGACCATTAGCGTAGTAGCAGAGGTCATGATGGTTCGGCTCAGTGTCTGTGTCAGAGAGACGTTCATGATTTCATAAGGCGTCCCGCGACGTATTTTGCGGAAGTTCTCACGAATACGGTCAGATACCACAATACTGTCGTTCAGAGAGTAACCGATAACCGACATAAGAGAAGCAACTATAGTCAGGTCAATCTCAATATGGAATAACGACAGCACACCCATAGTAATAACCACATCGTGCGCCAGAGCGATAACCGCCCCCAGTGCTAAGCGCCATTCGAAACGGAAACCAACGTAAATAAGGATACAGATCAGCGCCACCAGTAGCGCCATGCCACCGGTTTGCGCCAATTCATTCCCTACGCTTGGGCCGACGAACTCAATCCGCTTGACAGTGGCGTTTTTATCGACCGAGGCGTTGATCACGCCGATCACTTTGTTACCCAGTTCCTGACCTGCGGTACCGGTTGCCGGTGGCATACGCACCATCACGTCACGGCTGCTGCCAAAGTTCTGGATAATCGGATCGTTAAACCCGGCTTTTTCTAACGTATCACGCATCAGATCCAGATTTGCGGGTTGTTCCAGGTTGATTTCAATCACCGTACCACCGGTGAAATCTAGCCCCCAGTTAAAACCGCGTACGGACATGATGGCGATTGATGCAATCAACAGCACCAATGAAATGCCGAAGGCCACGTAATCCCAGCGCATAAAGTCATAGACTTTACGGCCGTAGTTGAGTTGTTCTACAGTATAATCCTGTGCCACAACGCACTCCTCAGATAGACAGCTTGTTAATGCGCTTGCCGCCGTAAAGCAGATTGACGATGGCACGAGTACCAACAATCGCAGTGAACATAGACGTTACCACTCCAATTGCGGTGGTGATGGCAAAGCCCTTGATCGACCCAGTGCCCACTGCGTAAAGAATGACCGCAGTGATCAATGTGGTAATGTTGGCATCAACGATACTAGAAAACGCGCCTTTATAACCTTCATGGATAGCCTGCTGAATGGATCGTCCATTCTTAAGTTCCTCCTTGATACGCTCGTTTATCAGCACGTTGGCATCAACCGCCACGGCGAGTGTCAACACGATACCGGCAATACCCGGCATGGTTAACGTTGCTCCTGGCAACAATGACATGACACCGACAATCAGCACCAGGTTAGCCAGCAATGCGCTTGAGGCGATCAAGCCAAACTTGCGGTACCAAACCACCATAAACACGATGGATGCCACCAGTCCCCACAGGCAAGCTTCCAAGCCTTGGGTAATATTCTGCTGACCCAATGTTGGCCCGATAGTCCGCTCTTCGACAATCTGGATCGGGGCAATCAACGCACCGGCACGCAGCAGCAGAGAGAGCTGACGCGCTTCGTTCGGATTATTGATACCGGTGATACGGAAGCTGTTACCCAAGCGCGACTGTATATTCGCCACGTTGATCACTTCTTCCTGCTTCACCAGAATCGCTCGACCATTGGCGTCTTTCTTGCCGCTGTCTTTATACTCCACAAAAAGGGTTGCCATCGGCTTGCCGATGTTATCCTTGGTGAAGTTAGACATGGCAGTACCACCAGCACTATCCAGCGAAATATTAACCTGCGGTTGGTTATATTCGTCGGTGTTTGAGGTGGAGTCCGTGATATGGTCACCCGTCAAAATCACGCGCTTGTACAGCACGATAGGTTGGCCTTCACGGGTAAATTTCACTTCGGAATCGCCGGGAACACGGCCATTCGCTGCGGCAGTAACATCAGCATTAGTGTTAACCAGGCGGAATTCAAGCGTGGCTGTCGCCCCCAAAATCTCTTTGGCGCGAGCCGTGTCCTGAATACCAGGCAATTCAACAACAATACGATCGGCCCCCTGCCGTTGCACCAACGGTTCAGCAACGCCGAGTTGGTTAACGCGGTTGCGCAGGATCGTGATGTTTTGTTGTACCGCATACTCACGCGCTTCACTCAAACGGGCATCTGTCATCGTGGCTTTCAGGGTGTTGGCACCGTTAGCTGAGAGCACTAAATCACGCTGACGCGGCGTCACAAAGCTTATTGCCTGATCGCGAGCAGCATCGTCACGAAACCGGACTTCCACGCCGTTATTTTCCAGCTTACGGATAGCAGCGTAAGGAATACCTTTTTCGCGCAGTTCGCTACGCAAGGTATCCATGGTTTGCTCTTGTAACTTGCTCAGAGCTGTGTCCATATCCACTTCCATCAGGAAGTGAACACCACCGCGCAAGTCCAGACCCAACTTCATCGGTTCTGCATTGATCAGGGTTAACCAGGCTGGCGTAGCAGGAGCGAGGTTCAATGCCACAACATATTTATCACCCAATTCTGCCATCAAGGCTTCACGGGCACGCAACTGAACGTCAGGATCACTAAAACGAGCAAGGATGGCGCCGTTTTCCAGCACAATCGATTTGATCGCAATATTATCTTTTTCTAATACGTTACGGACTTGGTCCAGCGTAGCTTCACTGGCGGCGACACCGCGCGCGCCAGTGATTTGTACGGCCGGATCCTCGCCATAGATGTTGGGAAGCGCATAAAGCAGACCGACGAGGATCACAACGATCAACATCAGATACTTCCACAGAGGATAACGGTTTAGCACGGCAATTCCCTTAGGGAAGACAAAATTACAGGGCCTTCATAGTACCTTTCGGCAAAACGGCCGCCACGAAGTCACGCTTGATCATCACTTCCGTGGTGTCATTCAGCGCGATGGCAATGATACCCGTATCGGCCACTTTGGTGACACGGCCAATCAGGCCACCAGTGGTCAACACTTCATCGCCCTTACTGATGGAATCCATCAGTTTTTTGTGCTCTTTTGCACGTTTCTGCTGTGGGCGCAGGATCATGAAATAGAAAATCAGACCAAACACCACCAACATAATGATCAGAGAGTACGGGCTTCCCTGAGCCGGAGCCCCTGCGGATGCGACGGCGTCAGAAATGAAAAAGCTCATTGAAATTCCCTCATTAAGTTATCGATTATTAATTCAAGCGTTATCCCCATCGCCTTTCAAGCTGCAGGGGTGTTGGCTGCTTTCACTCACCCCAGTCACTTGGTTTACCAAGTGACTGGGGCTTCGCTCAGTTGCCGCCTACCTGCAACTTGAATTCGCTTGGGTATATACCCGCCATCTTTCAAACTATAGCTGTATTGGCTTCCCTCCTTCACCCTAGCCACTTAGCTAGCTAAGCTCCTGGGGATTCGTTCGGTCACCGCCTTTCTACCGTTTGAAATCTATTGGGTATTTAAAGGTGGAACCGGTTTGCCGATCCGACCGTAAAAATCCGTAACAAACTGCTCTAATTTACCTTCTTCAATAGCCTGGCGTAAACCCGCCATTAACCGCTGGTAGTAACGCAGGTTATGAATTGTGTTTAATCGCGCACCGAGTATTTCATTACACCGGTCAAGATGATGCAAATAGGCACGGCTGTAATGGCGACAGGTATAGCAATCACACTCTTTGTCCAACGGTGAAGTATCATCCTTGTGCTTGGCATTACGGATTTTTACCACGCCGTCAGTCACGAATAAATGACCATTACGTGCATTACGCGTTGGCATCACGCAGTCAAACATGTCAATGCCGCGGCGCACCCCCTCAACCAAATCTTCCGGTTTGCCTACCCCCATGAGATAGCGTGGCTTATCTTGTGGAATTTGTGGGCAAACATGTTCAAGAATGCGATGCATATCCTCTTTTGGCTCACCTACCGCCAAACCGCCCACAGCGTAACCATCAAAGCCAATATCCACCAGCCCTTTTACAGAAACATCCCGTAAATCTTCGTAAACTCCACCTTGAATAATACCGAACAATGCATTTTTGTTGTTCAGCTCATCAAAACGCTGGCGGCTACGCTGCGCCCAGCGCAGCGACATTTCCATTGAACGTTTGGCATAGTCCCAATCTGCCGGATAAGGCGTGCATTCATCGAAAATCATCACGATATCCGACCCCAGATCGTACTGGATCTCCATCGATTTTTCCGGACTAAGGAACACTTTATCGCCGTTAATAGGATTACGGAAATAAACACCTTCCTCTTTAATTTTACGCATCGCACCCAGGCTGAAAACCTGGAAGCCACCGGAATCAGTCAGGATCGGTCCGTGCCACTGCATGAAATCATGTAGATCACCGTGCAGTTTCATGATCTCCTGCCCAGGGCGAAGCCATAAATGGAACGTATTGCCTAACAGGATCTGCGCACCGGTTTCTTTCACTTCTTCCGGCGTCATCCCCTTGACCGTGCCATAAGTTCCTACTGGCATAAAGGCCGGGGTTTCTACCACACCACGTTCAAAAACCAGACGACCACGACGAGCACGGCCATCGGTTGTTTGTAATTCGTACTTCACAAAACCTCCAGCGTTAGATAAACAGTCTAACGTGTTTAAAACAGGGCCAGGCATACGCCTAGCCCGGGGATTCATATGGATTTCAAGTCGCAGCCAGACTGCCGGAGCTGACTCAAGTAAGTGACTGAGGTGGACTATTACCGTCAATATTGCGACTACTTGAAAGACGCCAGGCCTTCGCCAACGGATTCACTCTCCGCCAATGGATTACGGCTGATAAACATCGCATCGCCATAGCTGAAAAACCGGTACTGTTCCGCTACTGCCTGCTGATAAGCATTCATGGTATTTCGATAACCAGCAAACGCCGAAACCAACATAATCAAGGTCGATTCAGGCAAATGGAAGTTGGTTACCAGCGCATCGATCACCTGATAATGGTATCCAGGATAGATAAAGATGCGGGTATCACCAAAAAAAGGTGCGATCAGCGCATTCTGACAGGCATTAGCAGCACTTTCCAGCGAACGCACCGAGGTGGTGCCTACGGCGACCACTCTTTTGCCCCGCGCTTTACAAGCCAGCACCGCATCCACGACTTCTTGCGATACTTCAGCATATTCGGCATGCATTACGTGCTCTTCAATCGTTTCGACCCGCACAGGTTGAAACGTGCCTGCCCCAACGTGCAGCGTCACGAATGCCATTTCAACACCCTTGGCACGTAACGCCGCCAGCAGCGATTCATCAAAGTGCAACCCGGCAGTGGGTGCCGCTACGGCACCAGGTTTTTCACTGTAGACGGTCTGATACAGTTCACGGTCAGCCTCTTCATCAGGACGATCGATATACGGCGGCAGTGGCATATGGCCAGCGGCATCCAGCAGGGTAAACACATCGCGCTCGTCATTAAAGCGTAGTTCAAACAGCGTGTCGTGCCGGGTAACCATCGTCGCAGCAATGCTTTCGTCATCGCCCAGCAACAATTCTGCCCCAGGCTTGGGGGATTTGGAGGCTCGCACGTGTGCCAACACCCGGTGCTCATCCAGCACTCTCTCCACTAGCACTTCTATCTTGCCACCGCTGACCTTACGACCAAACATGCGTGCAGGGATGACTCGAGTATTGTTGAACACCAGCAGATCGCCAGCTTCCAGATTATCCAGCAGATCGGTGAACACACCATGCGTCAAGGCTCCGCTCGGTCCGTCCAACTGCAGCAAACGGCAGGCGCTGCGCTCAGGTTGGGGATAACGTGCAATCAAGGACTCGGGAAGCTCAAAAGAAAAATCGGCAACGCGCATGGACATTCACTTCTTCAATAATTAGCAGGTTGGAGAAAAACAAGCGCTACAGTCTAAAGCCGTGGGCGATAAGCAGCAAGGAATAAGGAACAATTGCGCTACTTAGGTGATTGCTTGGCTATTGGTTATGTTACGGATACGTTAAATGCGCAGCTCATTTTTACGCAATACGAATTATTTAGCGTATAGTTACGCAATGAATTTTCTTGCTCATCTCCATTTGGCCCAGCTTGCGGAAAGCTCTCTGCTAGGCAATCTGCTTGCCGACTTCGTGCGCGGCAACCCGGCAGGTATATACGATCCTGCAGTAGTAACTGGTATCATGATGCACCGCAGGGTCGATGTTATCACCGATACCCTGCCAGAAGTCAAAGCCTGCCGCGACGCTTTTAGTGCAGAATTTCGTCGCGTCGCACCGATTACACTCGACGTGGTTTGGGATCATTTTCTGGCTCGCCACTGGCAACAGCTCGAACCAACCTGCAGCCTTAGGGATTTCACACTACAAGCACAAAGCCTGATTGAACCTTATCTATTGCAAACACCTCAGCGTTTCCAGAAGCTGAATAGCTATCTTTGGCCAGAACGTTGGCTGGAGCGTTATGCAGAATTGCCATTTATCGCCGAAGTGTTGCAAGGCATGGCCAGCCGCCGCCCGCGTTTGTCAGCACTGGCAGGCTCCTTTACGGAAGTGGAACGCCATTATCATCAACTTGAAACATATTTCTGGCAGTTTTATCCACGTATGATGCAACAGGCCAAAAGCAAGTCATTGTGATATAGCGTCGCCAAACGACAGCAGTGTTGGTTACGGTGATCCGTCCATCAGCAGGATTCGCCCTGAAAAGCCGCTGTTCGCAGCGTTTAAATAGGCAAACAACAGTTTTGTTTTTCATCTCGGCCACAGAGTAAAGCGATGGGCTCATTTTCTGCTGACCTGTAACATGAATAAACTCGGGCATATATAGTGCTTGCGCTTTTGTACGAAAAGGTTATTTTTAAAGCCTGTCATATTTAAACTCTCGGTTTGATAGGTAAAAACTATCTCATTGATTGGTCTTTTACCCTTTATTCACCGGATAGTGGCCCTTATACTGGCCCCTGCTTTTACATCAACCCCTTGAACTACTATTACAGGAGTAATTATGGTCCTGGTAACTCGTCAAGCCCCTGACTTCACTGCAGCTGCCGTATTAGGCAGTGGCGAAATCGTAGAAAACTTCAACCTGAAGAAGCACTTGAACGGTAAACCAGCCGTGCTGTTCTTCTGGCCAATGGACTTCACCTTCGTATGCCCTTCTGAGCTGATCGCTTTCGATCACCGTTATGAAGAATTCCTGAAGCGTGGTGTTGAAGTTGTAGGTGTTTCTTTCGACTCAGAATTCGTCCACAACGCATGGCGTAAAACCCCTGTCGAAAAAGGCGGCATTGGTGAAGTGAAATACGCAATGGTTGCTGACACTAAGCGCGAAATTCAGAAAGCTTACGGCATTGAACATCCAGATGCCGGCGTTGCACTGCGCGGTTCCTTCCTGATCGACAAAAACGGCATTGTTCGTTCTCAGATCGTTAACGATCTGCCAATTGGTCGTAATATTGACGAAATGATCCGCACCGTTGATGCACTGCAATTCCACGAAAAACACGGCGAAGTATGCCCAGCTCAGTGGGAAAAAGGCAAAGCAGGTATGGGCGCATCCCCAGATGGCGTTGCAAAATATCTGTCTGAAAACGCTTCCAAGCTGTAATTTCAGCCTGTAAACGTCCGAAGCCGGTCAGCTACGCTGGCCGGTTTTTTATACCCATCCACAAAAAAATTTCCATTTATTTGTTTTGCTTCACATTTTCTCCCCTTTTATTCATTTGCCCCTCTATACCTCGCTACTCTCTATGCATTAGCCTGCTTTGCGCTTTACTGGCGGGATACATCAATCACGATAAAAACTGACAGGAGTCGTTATGGTTTTGCAAAAATGGGGTCAGCCACTGACATTGGCAGTATGTCTGCTCAGCAGCGACCTGTACGCCGCCTCTAACCCGGCCGTAGAAGCACGGAATGGGATGGTGGTGACATCACAACATCTGGCTTCGCAGGTCGGCGTAGACATTCTCAAAATGGGGGGCAATGCGGTCGATGCTGCCGTTGCGGTTGGCTATGCTCAAGCCGTGGTCAACCCGTGCTGCGGGAATATTGGCGGCGGAGGTTTTATGACCCTGCATCTGGCAAACGGTACTGATACCTTTATCAACTTCCGCGAAACTGCCCCAGCAGCGGCCAGTGTAAACATGTATCTAGACGCGGACGGTAAAGTCAAAAAAGATGCCAGTCTATACGGCTATCTGGCTGCTGGGGTACCCGGTACGGTATTGGGAATGGAGACCGCACGGGAAAAGTACGGGAAGCTAAGCCGTGAACAAGTAATGGCACCAGCCATCAAACTCGCGCGTGAAGGCTTTATCCTAACGCGCGCCGATACCGATATCCTCGACACCACAATCACACGTTTTAAGCAGGACCCCGAGTCTGCTAAAATATTCCTGCGTCCAGATGGTTCGGCCCTTCAGCCAGGCGATCGGTTGGTACAAACGGACTTGGCTAACACATTGCAAGCCATCGCCAAAGAAGGCCCTTCAGCCTTCTACCATGGAAAGATCCCTCAGGCGGTAGAAGCTGCCGCGCAAAAAAGCGGTGGGGTACTGACTGCCGCCGATTTTGCCAACTATAAAGTGACAGAACCCCCCCCCATTACCTGTAGCTATCGCGGCTATAAATTCGTTTCAGCACCGCCCCCCAGCTCGGGAGGGGTGACACTGTGTGAAATTCTCAATATCGTTGAAGGTTACAACTTGAAAAGCATGGGCATCAACTCAGCAGCTGCCATTCATACCATGAGTGAGGCCATGCGCCATGCCTATATGGACCGCAACACCTATCTGGGCGATCCGGCTTTTATCCATAATCCGATTGAACGTCTGGTAAGTAAAAGCTACGCCGATGAAATCCGAAAAAAAATCGTTGCGGATAAAGCCACACCTTCTATCAACGTGCAACCTGGCATGGAGCCGCACGAAAAGCCGGAAACAACCCACTATTCTATTGTCGATCATGAGGGTAATGCGGTTTCAACCACCTATACCGTTAATGGTCGCTTCGGTGCCGTGGTGATCGCTCCGGGTACCGGATTCTTCCTCAATGATGAGATGGATGATTTTACGGTTAAAGTTGGCGAGAAGAACCTCTACGGCCTGGTACAAGGAACAGCTAACGCCATCGCACCAGGTAAGCGCCCACTATCCTCAATGAGCCCGACGCTGGTCACCAAAGACAACAAGATCTTTATGGTTCTAGGGTCGCCGGGCGGTTCACGCATCATCACTATCACACTGCAAACCACCCTCAACGTGATTGACCATGGCATGGCACCGCAGGAAGCGGTGAATGCACCAAGGATCCACCACCAGTGGTTACCGGATGAGGTGTATTACGAACAACGTGGCATTTCTGCGGACACCCTGAAAATACTTAAAGAGATGGGTTACAACATGGTTGAGCAAACCCCTTGGGGAGCCGCTGAGCTGATCCTGGTAGGGTTACCCGGGGCTGCAGGCGTCAGCACCGCTGATTCTGGCAATGACTCAGCTGTGTCTGGCCGAGTACGCGAAGGTTTTATCTACGGAGCCAATGACGTACGCCGCCCGGCAGGATCCGCCGTGGGGTATTAATAGTTAAGTACCGTTTTACCCGCCATTGGCAGGTAAAACGGTTGTTCAGTATTAACCAGGTAACCGCCACACGCTGGCCGATTCAGCAGTTAGTGTAAGTTGTAAGCCATTTTTCGTTGTGGTCAAGTCGGCCTCACCCTCCAATCGTTGCCATTTTCCCTTTTGCAACAATGGATTATAGGCCAAGGTTATTTCCCCTTCACCGCTACGCTGTAAAGCGACCAATACCTGTTCTTGCTGGTAAGTACGCACAAACACCAAAGATTCCCCTTGCGCATAAAGTACCTGGCAACCTCCACGTCTTAACGCCTTGCTCTGTTTACGCAATGCGGAGAGACGGCTAAACAGGGCTAGCAGATGCCGATCCCAGTGTTTCTCGTCCCACGGGAACGGTTTACGGCAGAAGGGATCATTGCCACCATCCAAACCAATTTCATTACCATAGTAGAGACAAGGGACGCCAATCCAGGTCAATAGCCATATTGCTGCCATTTTCATGCGCTGCGGATTGTTTTTCAGTAGCGTCTGAAAACGCGCAGTATCGTGGCTGTCCAACTGGTTGAACTGAATAATCTGAAGATTATGTGGTAACCCCGCGCGGTAACCGTCCATCCACTGCGCACAGGTGGCCGCATCCAGTTGAATCGGATGGTAGGCTACGTCTACTCCTGTCAGAAAAGCTCGCACCGGTAAAGCAAATCCCATGTAGTTCATGGCGGCGTCTTCAACTCCGGCATGCAACCAGCGGCGCGCGTCACCAAAATGCTCGCCCAACACATAGGCCTGGGGGTTTTCCTGCTTGACCGTCTGATAAATCTCAGCAAGGTAATGCAGGTTTCCCTTTGCTCCACCATTCTCACCCAGCATGTGTACAACATCCAACCGCCAGCCATCAATACTGTACGGTGGCCTTAGCCAATGGCGAACCACACTGTTTTCCGCCCGATAAATCGCATCAACCACCTGCGGCTCAGCAAAGTTGAGCTTTGGCAAGTTGGTATGCCCTTTCCAAGTCAGTGCGGTTCCATCTGGATAGAAGTTGAACCAGCCGCGATAAGGGGAATCAGGGTTGTGACAGGCTCCATTCACCGTCTGTTGATAACGGTCAAACCATGGATGCGAATCCCCTGTGTGGTTAAACACACCATCAAGCACCAGTTTTATTCCTACCTTGTGAGTGTTCACTCGCAAACGCTGTAATGCCTCATCACCACCGAAGTGAGGATCGACATGGTAGTAATCTTCAGTATCGTATTTATGCACACTCGGCGAGGTGAAGATCGGATTCAAATACAGTGCGGTGATACCCAATTGTTGCAAATAGGGCAACTTCTCACTAATGCCATCCAGATCTCCACCATAGAAGGTAGAAGCCGCATCCTGATCATCTTCTAAGGGATGTTGCCAATCGCGGCGCACCACATCACAACCTGCAGCATGATGATGATAACTGCCACTCTTAATACCGTGATCTCCTCCACTACAGGCGAAGCGGTCAGGGAAGATCTGGTAAAATACCTGATCGGCCACCCAGGATGGGCTGTTGTCCGGCTCATCCAGCGCATATTGTGCCAGTTGCCCCAACGGCACCAACGACCAGCCTAGTGGGCCAAACCACAACTGACGATCGGCCCACAGTAACTTGAAGCAATAGCGACGTACCGATTCCCCTTGATGCAGTGACAGGCTGGCTTGATAGTGCCATACCCCGTCGGCAACCTGCCCTTTCATAATCAGCAGCCACTCTTCATTGTCCGGTTCGGCGCGCAAGAATACCTGCTCAGGCAAATCATCACCTTGTAAACACAGGGTGATATCCAGACGGTGTCCATTATTAACCAAGAATGGCGGAACCGGTTGATGCCAGGCGTTAAGCATAACTCTTCTCCTGATGTACAAAACGAAATCGACAACATTGTGCATGTGCCTGGCACAATGCCACGTCGAGTGCAGTTCCCCCTCATCTCTGGGCGATAAACTCGGGGGATGAGTCGAGGGGTGGAGACGCTGAACAGCGCTGTAGACATACACCGTGTCCAAACGCTGACAACTGAAAACAAGTAGGTGGATTGGAGCCGGGACGATAAGTAGCCATCTTCCAAGGAAGAACCGCAAATCGATTCTCCCCTGGAACAGCATACTCAGATAAAGAGATTGCCTTATTCTTGCACAGGTGCCTGGATGTTTTTCTTCTTCTGGCGATTTACCTTAACGTAATATCCCAACAATAGAAGCACTACCCATACTAACCCAGCATAGAGGGAAATACGCGTGGTCGGGAAGTAACCGATCAGGCCGATAATGAATACCAGGAAGATAATAGCGATGACCGACGTAAATACACCGCCACGCAGTGGGAATGCCAGCTTGCTCACCTGCTCCTTGCTGAGGCTGCGACGGAAAGCAATCTGCGAGAACAGGATCATGATCCATACCCACACGGTAGCAAAGGTCGCTAACGAAGCAATCACCAGGAACACACTCTCCGGCATAATGTAGTTGAGATACACAGCGATCAGCATTGCCGCCATCATCACCACCACGGTGACCCACGGAATACCACGTTTGGAGATTTTACTGAATACCTGCGGTGCATGACCTTGTTCTGCCAAACCATGCATCATACGCCCGACACCGAACACGTCACTGTTAATGGCTGACAGTGAAGCAGTGATTACCACAAAATTAAGAATACCCGCGGCAATAGTGATCCCCATATGCTGGAAGGTCAACACAAAAGGACTACCGTTAGTGCCAACCTGATCCCACGGGTAAATTGACATGATGACAAACAGAGTACCGACATAGAACACCAGAATACGCCAAGGTACTGAGTTGATAGCCTTGGGGATCGACACTTTCGGATCCTTTGCTTCCCCAGCCGTGATACCAATGATCTCGATGCCACCGTAGGCGAACATCACTAATTGCAACGACAGTATCATGCCTACGAAGCCGTTACTGAAAAAACCACCATTGGTCCACAGATTATGTATTCCTGTCGGTTGCCCACCATTGCCGAACCCCCAGACAATGATACCGATCCCGGCCACGATCATGATGATAATGGTCGCCACTTTGAAGAACGAGAACCAGAACTCGAGTTCACCGAAAACCTTCACGCTCATCAGGTTAATGGCACCGATGATCAATACCACACTTAATACCCAAATCCAGTGCGGCACCTCAGGGAACCAGACGCCCATATAGATACCAAACGCTGTTACATCAGCAATAGCGACGATTAGGATCTCAAAGCAATAAGTCCAACCGGTAATGTAACCTGCCATTGGCCCAAGGTAATCCTGAGCATAACGTGAGAACGAACTGGCTTGCGGGTTATTGACCGACATTTCGCCCAGTGCGCGCATGATGATAAAAGCAACAATACCGCCGATCAGGTAAGCCAATAGAACGCTGGGGCCCGCCATTCTGATGGCCTCAGCAGAACCGTAGAACAAACCGGTTCCGATAGCTGAACCGAGAGCCATAAAGCGGATGTGGCGCGTAGTAAGGCCACGTTTCAGCTTATTGACGGTGGGGGGAGTGAATGACTGTTGTGGCATGAAAATGACCCGTCTTTTTAAACGTAAAAAAGCCACGGACAAGTCCGTGGCCCAGAATCAAGACCGTCGGTTTAGGAGTGAGCAGTCACTTGGCTGCGCGCAAAAACCCGATCATAAATTGCGACCAGTACCAACATTAACAGCGAAGGGGGTAACCAAGCCAGCCCCTGCGCCGCAAGCGGCAAGTGATCGGTCCATGCTGGCATCAAGTGCTGGAAGCTGGACGCTTTCACGGCATCAAGAATACCAAACAAAAGGCTGACTAACATCACCGGCGCAACAATACGTGATGAACTATTCCACCAACGCAAGGTGAAGCTCAACACAACCAGCACAATGCAAGGTGGGTAAATAGCGGTCAGTACTGGGATAGAAATCTGAATCAGGTGACTCAGCCCCAGATTGGAAACCACCATGGAGAACACACCAAGAATAAACACCAGCGTTTTGTATGACAGCGGCAGATATTGCGCAAAAAACTCCGCACAAGCGCAAGTCAGACCGACCGCAGTTACCATACAGGCAATAAAAATCAATGCAGCCAAGAAAAAGCTACCCACGCCACCGAAAGTATTTTGCACATAGGCATGTAGGATCACCGCGCCGTTGGTGGCATCAGGAGTCAAAACGCCACTGCCGGAACCCAATTTAAACAGGCTCAAATAAACCAGAGTTAACCCCAACCCAGCAATAAGACCAGCCAAGATCGTGTAACGAGTCAGCAAACCTGCATCTTTAACACCACGCGAACGTGCTGCATTCACGATGACGATGCCGAATACCATGGCCCCCAGCGTGTCCATCGTCAGGTAACCATTAACAAAACCGGAAGAGAATGGGACGCTCTGATAAGCTTCAGCAGCAGGGATCGGGCTGCCTGCGGGCCAGATCAACGCAGCAATCCCCAGCACTGCCAATGCGAGGATCTTCATTGGAGCCAATAAATGCCCCACCGTATCGAGCAGACGGCCGGGATAGAGTGAGATGCCGATCACCAGCGCAAAATACACCAGACTGTAGATAAACAGCGGCATTGCACCGTCACCGGTCAATGGTGCGATACCCACTTCAAAAGAGACGGTCGCCGTACGTGGAGTTGCAAACAGCGGGCCGACGGCAAGGTAGCATACCGTTGCCAACAACAAACCGGCACTGCGACCAATCGGCGAACTCAGCGCATCAACACCGCCGCCTACACGCGCTAGTGCAATCACGGTGATCACCGGTAAACCAACGGCAGTGATCAGAAAACCAAGAGCAGCAGTCCATACATGCTCACCAGACTGCAAACCCACCATCGGCGGAAAGATTATGTTCCCAGCGCCGACAAATAAGGCAAAGGTCATGAAACCCAAAGCCAGAATATCTTTTGATGTTAAACGATGACTCATACGATGTTGTGTTGCCTGTTAAAAAGTAAAAAATTACCCGGTATGGTGTTGAAAATGCTCATCCTGGCTGCTGGTTACCATTTCATCTCGAGACCGACAGACACAAAATCTTGCACTGCCAGACAGTCATCCTTGTGAAAAAAGACCACTCATGATGATAGGCGGAGGTTTTAGTTATTATTTACCCGTTAGTTTTCACGTTGCAGCCAACAATTATGTGGTCTGAAAACGGTGGGATAGACGGAGGTTTAATCCAAAAACGGAGGCTAAGAACCCATCCCTTAAGGCTAATTACTGACCATCCTGGCCCTGAGCCGTATTAAAAACCCTCACGTACTGCTTGCACGCTACGGTTTCTGTGCACGTTCTGTGTCAAAATACCTTGCACCAATAACGCCTACTGGAACAGGCTCTAAGTAAAATATTTATAGCGTTGAAAGGCAATACTCAATGCTAAAAGCAGAGTAATTGACCAAATAATATTACATAGCCAGTTAAACGTAATGGTTATCAATAAATATACACTACATGATTTGTATTATTTTTAAACACTAAAATCATAAAATATGAAACAAAGCGTTACCTGACGCAAACACCACCATAAAATACATGATCTCCCCATTGGTTGCTATTTCTCAGCCTGTAGCTGACAAAAAGCACAGCAAAGGACGGTAGAAACACCTATAAGGGGGGAACCAGATCTGCCACAAGCCAGTTATGGTTCACTGCCTAATCCCAGAAAAGTGCAGGTTTGACACAACGTATACGGCGAAAACGACACCTTAACGTCTTGACTAACATCGCACAAAACAACAGCGATCGGTGAAGTCAGGTTATGGAGCCACATGCCTTGATGACAGGCTTTTGAGTCTGCGATGGCACAGCGGATAATTTAGGAACACAGCCTAGTTGTTCACTGTACTCTCTGATATATTTTCTTCAACAATTAATCTGTTAGGCAAGGTGAATATAAAGCGCGTGCCAAGACCAGGCTCGCTGAGAACCTCCAGACGCGAATCATGATGACTAAGCGCATGCTTGACAATAGCCAGCCCCAGTCCACTCCCCCCAGTCTGGCGTGAGCGCGCTTTATCAACACGGTAAAAACGCTCCGTAAGACGAGGAAGATGTTCCGCGGCAATACCTGGCCCGTTATCACTCACCTGAAACTGTGCCCCTTGCGGGGTCTGCTGCCAACTCACCTCAATATGGGTGCCTTTAGCTGTATGACTTACAGCGTTATATACCAGATTAGATACCGCACTGCGTAACTGTTCTTCGTTACCAAACACTTTCAAATTTTCGTTAACTCGAAAGTTGATCTCGTGACAGGCATTACTGAGTGACTGAGCTTCACGCTGTAATACGCGCAAAATCAATGGAATATCAACCTTCTCATTCATATCTATGTTTGGCGCAGCTTCAATACGTGACAACGTTAATAGCTGCGTCACCAAACCATCCATGCGTTTGGTCTGCTCTTGCATAGTGCTCAACGCTTTTCCACGTAACGAGCCATCCAACTCTTCGTCGCTCATCATCTCCAGATACCCCTGCAACACCGTTAAAGGTGTACGAAGCTCATGGCTGACGTTGGCAAAGAAGTTACGTCTGCTTCTTTCCAACTGGCGCATCTGGGTAACATCACGTGCCACCATCAGCAACTGCCCTTCGGAATACGGCATAATACGAAATTCTACAAAGTGTTCATTATTCAACTGCAGCGTTAAAGGTTTGGTAAATGCCTGCTGTTGTAGATATTGGCTGAATTCCGGATAACGTATCAAGTTTAGAATGTGTTGGCCGTTGTCTTCCGGCCAGCGAAAACCTAACAGGTGTTGCGCTAATCCATTGCACCAAAAAATGTTGCCCTCAACGGTAGTCATCACAACAGCATCGGGCAAGGATTCAGCACCGCTGCGGAAACGTTTGATCAACAGCGCCAGCTCACGCCGGCGATGGCGATTACGTTGTTGCATCTGATAGAGGCCATAAAACAGCGGCTCCCAGCTCCAACGCCCGGGCGGTGGCGTCATGCTACGATCAACCCACAACCAGTGGGAAAGTTTGAGTTGATTATAAAAATTCCAGACTAAGGTAACCAACACGGACACCAGCAGGAACCAAGGCAGATAACCAAAAATCAGCCCTAGTAAAAAGGCAGGCAAACAAAAAAGAGCCAGCTCGCTCGCCAGTCTCTTCCACGATAAACGTTCTAACACAGTAAATTCTCCAGCGCTGTGCTGTCAGTAGCGCGTTGAGAACCGATAACCGGTGCCCCTAACGGTTTGAACCATCTTGTCATGACCACTGGCCTCCAGCGCCTTGCGCAGCCGGCGAATATGCACATCAACGGTACGGTCTTCAACATAAACGTTAGTGCCCCAAACGTAATTAAGCAACTGTTCACGGCTGTAAACACGTTCTGGGTGAGTCATAAAAAAATGCAACAGTTTAAATTCTGTCGGCCCCATATCCAGTGGTTGTTCACTGGCCATCACCCGGTGCGAGGAGGGATCAAGACTAAGCCCCTGCATTTCAATCACCTCATTCACCGCCATCGGTGAAATACGGCGCAACACTGCTTTGATGCGCGCCACCAACTCCTTGGGAGAGAACGGTTTAGTGATATAATCATCCGCCCCCACCTCAAGACCACGTACCCGGTCCTCCTCTTCGCCGCGCGCAGTCAGCATCATCACTGGAATATCACGAGTTATCGCCTCACGCTTCATGTGCTTTATGAGCTGGATCCCGGAGCCACCAGGCAACATCCAGTCCAGGAGAACTAAATCAGGGAACGGCTCAGACAGGCGCATTATTGCACTGTCATAATCCTCGGCTTCCAACGGTTGGTAACCATTCTGCTCCAACACAAAACACACCATCTCACGGATCGGCGCTTCGTCTTCCACCACCAGTATGCGTCTTGCCATTGTCCATCCTGCCAATGAGTTTGCGATCTATTTAGGTCGTGTGACGTTATTATGCGTCAATTTTGTGACAATTTTATGAATACGTTGCTCTGCGGATAGCCTTAAGCATAGTGATTATTTTTATTGCCATTTGATTGCGCCACGACAGGAGATGTCTACGCGCTTATAATCGCCGCTATCCTCTTATTAGCCAAGAAGCCTTATATGCGCCTGATCCATACCTCTGACTGGCATTTGGGCCAGCACTTTTTCACTAAAAGCCGCGCCGCAGAGCATCAGGCTTTCTTAGGCTGGCTGATCGAAATCGTGGAACAACAGCAGATTGATGCCGTGATCGTCGCAGGGGATCTTTTTGATACCGGTTCCCCCCCAAGCTACGCTCGTGAACTGTATAACCGTTTTGTCGTGGACCTTCAGCGCACCGGCTGCCAACTGGTGATACTCGGCGGCAATCATGACTCCGTTGCAACGCTGAATGAATCGCGTGAGCTGCTTTCCTATCTGAATACCACCGTGATTGCCAATGCGCAAACAGACCCAGAACAGCAAATTGTGGTCCTGAATCAACGCAATGGTCAACCAGGGGGGGTACTGTGTGCAATCCCCTTTCTGCGCCAACGAGATCTGCTCTCAAGCCGTGCAGGAGAGTCTGGTAACCAGAAACAACAGGCCTTACAAAATGCAATTGCCGAGCATTATCACGGCCTGTATCAGGCTGCCTGTGTATGCCGCCAGACACTGGGTCTAAAACTGCCGATAATCGCAACCGGCCATCTGACGACGGTAGGAGTGAACACCTCCGATTCAGTGCGCGATATTTACATTGGTACGCTTAATGCTTTCCCAGCGCAGTTATTCCCTCCCGCCGACTACATTGCATTAGGTCATATTCACCGAGCGCAGAACGTAGCAAAATCTGAACATATCCGTTATAGCGGTTCACCAATCCCATTAAGTTTTGATGAGTTGGGTAAAAACAAAAGTGTATTTATGGTTGATTTTGCTGACGGCGTATTGCAGCAGGTCACCTCGCTAGAAATCCCCACCTACCAACCCATGCAGTTAATCAAGGGCAACTTGCAACAAATTACCGCCCAATTGCAGCAATTTAGCGATTACCAAGGCGATTTGCCGGTTTGGTTGGATATTGAAGTTGCTACCCAAGATTACCTGGGTGATATCCAGCGGCGGATCCAACAGTTAGTTGACGATCTGCCGGTTGAAGTTCTCCTGCTTCGACGCAGCAAGGAGCAACGCTCACAGACTCTTGTCCAACAGGACAAAGAAACGTTGAACGAATTGAGCGTCGGCGAAGTATTCGAACGCCGGTTGACAATCGAAGAAGAAATGACTGAACCCCGCCAGCAACGGATGCGGCAAATGTTTCAACAGGTGGTAGAAAGCCTGCACCACGGCGAGGAGCCTTCAGCATGAAAATACTGAGCCTACGGCTGAAAAACCTCAACTCCCTGCAAGGTGAGTGGAAAATTGATTTCTCTGCAGAACCCTTTGCCAGTAATGGCCTTTTTGCTATTACCGGCCCAACGGGCGCGGGTAAAACCACGCTACTGGATGCTATTTGTCTAGCGCTGTATCACCAAACGCCACGTTTGGAAATCAGCGCCAACCAGAATGAGCTGATGACACGCCATACCTCAGAGTCACTGGCAGAAGTGGAATTTGAGGTCAAAGGGATCGGTTATCGTGCTTTCTGGAGCCAACGCCGTGCTAAAAACGATCCTGACGGAAATTTGCAAGCCCCCAAAGTCGAACTGGCGCTGCGGGAAGATGGAAAAATCCTGGCAGACAAAATTTCCGATAAAAAAGAGCTGATCGCCTCAATAACCGGCCTGGACTTTGGTCGTTTTACCAAATCGATGATGCTGTCGCAGGGGCAGTTTGCCGCTTTTCTAAATGCAAAACCTAACGAGCGCGCCGAGCTATTGGAAGAACTGACCGGCACCGAAATTTATGGCCAGCTATCGTCACGGGTGTTTGAACAGCATAAACAGGCCAAAGCAGAGCTTGATGCTTTGCACCACCGGGCCAACGGTATTGAACTGCTCAACGATGAGCAGCACCAAACGTTGGAAAACCAACTCAGTGCGCTCGGCAACGAAGCGCTTTCGATCAACCAGCAACTACAGCAGCAGCAACATCAGTTGAACTGGTTGCAGCAATGGCATAGCACCGAACAGCAGGTTCAGCGCTATCAGCAACAGCTTGTCGCCGTTCAGCAGGATTATCAGCAGGCTGAACCACAGTTGTTGCGGTTGGCGCGCAGTGAGCCCGCAGAAAAGTTGCGCCCATTGCTGGATGAACGCCAACGTTGCCAACGGGATAATCTCATTTTGCAGCAACAGCTTGAACAGTTGGAGCAACAACAACAGAGGCAAGCAACTGAACTGTTCCCCTTGCAACAGCGTCTGGAACAGGCCAAAACGGCAAAACAGGCACAGAACAGTCATAACCAGCAGCAGCAAACCCTGATCGATAAACAGGTACAGCCACTTGACCAGCAAATCGCCCTGTTGCGTACAACCTTAGCCGAAGTGCAAAAGCACCGTGATGGATCTTGGCAGCAAAGTGAAAAACAGCGGCTAGAACTGGAACAACTGAGCGCAAAACGTACGCAGCTCGCCGCGTTGGCAGGACAGTATCAGATCAAGCAGGCGGAACTGACCGCAGCGCTTGATAAGCAGTTACAACAGCAGGCTGAGCTAGAAACGCAATCCCCAACGGAGAAACTGCGTCATCGTCAGGCCGAATTAACCGGGCTACGTCCATTACGCCAGCAGCTCTCCGAGCTGGCGTTGCTGTTTGCACAAAACCAACAACAAATTGATCGGCAACAGTTGGAGTTTGCTGCCAACCAAAAGCAACTGGCTGAAATAGAAGCGCAACTCGATGCAGTTCGCCTGCAATACAAACAGCAAAAAGCGCACCAGACTGATGTCGAGAAGGTGCTCGAGATGGAAAAGCGTATTGTCAGTCTGGAGGCTGAACGCGCCCACCTACAGGCAGAAATGCCCTGTCCGCTATGTGGTTCCACTTACCATCCGGCAATCGAGCAGTATCAGGCGCTAAAACCGTCAGAAACAGAGCAACGTGCCGCTGAGTTGAGAAGTCAAACCGATAGATTGCATACACTGGGCACTGAACTGCGGGCTCGCTGTGACAGTTTGAAAGAGCAACAACAGCGCCTGCAACCTCAGTTAGTTCAGACATTGGCGCAACGGGAAGAGCATCTGCAAAGTTGGCTATCGCTCACCGCGCCACTTGCTTTCGATTTTACCTTGCAAGAACCCGACCGCTTAGGTACATGGTTAGATGCTTGCGAAAGCGAGGAGCAGGCTAATCAGCAACGCTTGCAGCAGCACCAACAGGCCATCGTTGCAGTACAACAGGCCAAAGATACCTTGAATACGCTGCGAGGAGAGCAACAGAGTTCCCAGCAAGAAGTAGCCCGCTTGAATGAGCGTTTTGAGCTGCTGGAAATCAGTCAGCAAGAGACGCAGCGCCTGCTTGCACAGTGGCAACAACGCTGTCAGGACAGCGAAACAACACTGGCAGAGTTACACGGTAAGCGCGTCGCGCTATTTGGCGAGCAATCGATCCCCGAGGTACGCGAGCAGCTACAAAAAGCACTGAGCGCTTGCGAGAAAGCCGAGCAGCAGGCGAGCGAACAGCTACAGAAAGCGCAGGAACAGCGCGATATTCTGGCGGGTCAACGGGTCACATTACACCAACAGCAGCAACAGCAAACCGAACGGTTGCTACGGGCCGAGCAACAGTGGCTGCAAGCGTTAGCCAGTAGTACGTTTGATGATGAAAAACAACTGCTTGCTGCGCTGCTTGATGATGATACACGCCAGCTGCTACAGCAGCGCAAAGAGCAGTTACAGCAACGCCAGGTAGAGGCCAGTACACTCTTGACGCAGGCGGTGCAAATGCTGGAGCAACAACGGCTAAACCGTCCCGTTAACCTTGATGAAACAACGGCGGATGTTGAACAACTCACAACCGCGCTCAACAGGCTAGCAGAACAGCTAAAGGCGTTACAGTTGCACCAAGGAGAAATCAGTAACCAACTGAGTAGCAATGCCCAACGTCGTCTCAATCAGCAATCTCTGTTTGAACAGATCGCCCAAAGTCAGCAGCAGTATGACGACTGGAGCCAGCTTAATCAGTTGATCGGTTCAAAAGACGGCGATAAATTTCGCAAGTTTGCCCAAGGCCTTACGCTTGATCACTTGGTGTATCTTGCAAATCGCCAACTCAGCCGGTTACATGGGCGTTATCTGCTACAACGTAAAATCAGTGAAACACTCGAATTGCAAGTGGTGGACACTTGGCAGGCCGATGTCCTGCGTGATACTCGTACCCTCTCTGGCGGTGAAAGCTTCCTAGTCAGCCTAGCTCTCGCTCTGGCTTTGTCAGATTTGGTCAGCCATAAGACCAGCATCGATTCGCTGTTCTTGGACGAGGGTTTCGGCACTCTGGATGCAGAAACACTGGATACAGCGCTAGATGCACTGGACAGCCTTAATGCCACAGGCAAAACCATCGGAGTCATCAGCCACGTTGATGCAATGAAAGAACGTATCCCAGTACAAATTAAGGTGAAGAAGGTCAACGGACTGGGGGTTAGCCGGTTAGACGAGCGGTTTCGCGTCGAGTAACTGCGGCAGAAACAAGCAGCATAATATGCAGTTTTCCACCTACAGCGTAAAGTGTGATCTCAGCGGCAGTACGCAGTGAAAAGCATTGAGCCTCAGCTGAGAACGGTTATCATGCAGCGGATAATAGGATTGTTACTGTAAATACAGGCAAAACCTGGCGTTCGGGATGGTTCTCGGGTGCCAGGTTTTTTTGTTTTCACCGTTTGGAAAACGCCAGGGAAAACCATGGAAATCGCTAAAATACTCAATAACAACGTAGTGATTACGCAGAATGAGCACCATGAAGAGACAGTAGTCATGGGGCGTGGTATTGGCTTTAAAAAGAAAGCCGGGGATCGTGTGGATGAAAGTCTGATCGAGAAGGTATTTACCCTCAACAACAGTGAAATGAGCGAGTGCTATAAAGAACTGCTGGCAGAGATCCCATTAACCTGCGTCGCTACTGCTGACAAGATCATTGCTTTAGCCCGTCAACGGCTACCAGGAAAACTGCACAACATCGTTTACATCACGCTGACCGATCATATCCACTTTGCTTTACAACGCCATGCGCAAGGCGTGGATATCAAAAATGTCCTACTGTGGGACATCAAAAAACTCTATCCAAAGGAGTTCGCACTTGGCTTGGAGGCCTTGGCTATCATTGCAGAACGTCTAGAAACCACGCTGCCAGAAGACGAGGCGGGGTTTATTGCTTTGCATCTGGTTAATGCTCAACTCAATGACGAAATGCACAACACGTTAAACATCACCCGCATCATGCATGAGATCCTTAACATTGTTAAATATCATTTCCGTTTTGATTACAACGAGGACTCACTCAGCTATCACCGCTTCGTAACGCATCTGAAATTCTTTGCTCAACGGTTACTAGGGACCAACTACGTCAGCAGTGAAGACGACTCTCTGTATCAAATGGTGAAAGACAAATATCATGAATCATTCGCCTGCGCCGTTAAGATCAATCGGCATATCGAAAAACACTACCAGCACCCGTTAACCAGTGAAGAAATGATGTTTCTGACGATCCACATCGAGAGGGTACGCAGCGAAAGCGAGGATCAGTACATACCGAAGGACTGAAGTTCGCCTCAGTCCTTGTCCTTCGCAAGACAGTGCCAAACAATTTAGCGCGTTAGTGCGGTCTGCCGTAAAGCAAAGTTCAAACGTGGGTAGGATCACACGGGCGGCCACAGCCAGGCTGCTCCGCGCACACCACTCGAGTCACCGTGAACGGCCTTGCGAATTGGCGTTTCACACTCACCGCCAAATACCCAAGGCTTTACCTGTTGCGGCACCCTTTGGTAGAGGCGTTCAACGTTACTCATCCCTCCACCCAGGACTATAACATCAGGGTCAAAAATGTTGATTACATGAGCCAATGACTTCGCCAAGCGCATTTCGTAGCGCTGGATAGCCAACTTTGCTGTTTCATCCTGCTTCTCGGCTAAGAGCATGATTTCATGGCCTTTCAACACATTACCACTTAAACGCGCATAGTCGTTGGCGAAACCGGTACCAGAGATAAAAGTTTCAATACACCCTTGTTTACCACAGTAGCAAGGCACTTCAGCACGGAAACGCAGTTCATCAGCATCCATCCATGGCAGAGGATTATGACCCCATTCACCCGAAATACCGTTTCCTCCGGCATGAGCCTGCCCATTAATCGCCACCCCGGCACCACATCCGGTTCCAATGATCACCGCGAAGACGGTTGCCTTCCCAGCTCCCGCACCATCAGTCGCTTCCGATACGGCCAGGCAGTTGGCATCATTGGCAAGCCGCACTTCACGTGCCAGCATTACGGAAAGATCCTTGTCTAACTGCTGCCCATTAAGCCAGGTTGAGTTGGCATTTTTAACCAAGCCGGTAAATGGCGACAGTGTGCCGGGTATGCCAACCCCTACCGAGCCCTGTTGACCGGTTTTATCCTCCGCCAACCTCACCAGACCGGAAATAGCCTGTAATGTTTGTTGATAATCATCACGCGGCGTTGCAATACGATGACGGAACAGTTCTTGTCCATCATTGGCTAAGGCAATTACTTCAATTTTAGTACCACCCAAATCGACACCAATCCGCACAATTTCTCTCCTAAAAGCACAACGACAAGACTCTCTGCCACAGCCTAATACAACCTAGTGTTCGAATCACGCATTGCACCAAAGTGTAACCACGATGGCGATTTTTGCATCGCATTCGCATGATCACGGTAAAAATACGGGAGCGGAGGCAAATCAGCGGGAATAAGGCGATTTTTCATCATCAATTCGTTATCATGTCGCCTTGCTTTTGACGAAATAGCGTGCCAAATGCACGCCCAGCCAGGGGATAAAACTATGCTGTGGTTTAAGAATTTGATGGTTTACCGTTTGAGCCGCGACGTTACGCTAAATGCGGATGAAATGGAAAAACAGCTCAGTGCCTTTGCTTTCACCCCGTGCGGCAGCCAAGACATGGCGAAAACCGGCTGGGTTTCCCCAATGGGTTCACACAGCGACTCTCTAACGCATGCAGTTAACGGTCAAATTATTATCTGCGCCCGTAAAGAAGAGAAAATTCTACCCTCGCCGGTAATCAAACAAGAATTGCAGGCAAAGATCGAAAAACTGGAAGGTGAGCAGCACCGCAAGTTGAAAAAAACCGAGAAAGACTCCCTGAAAGATGAAGTGCTGCACAGCCTGCTACCACGCGCCTTCAGTCGTTTTAACCAGACTTTTATGTGGATCGATACCGTTAACAGCCTGATTATGGTGGATGCAGCCAGTGCCAAACGCGCAGAAGACACGCTGGCACTGCTGCGTAAAAGCTTAGGTTCATTACCCGTTGTCCCTCTCACCATGGAAAGCCCGATTGAACTGACGCTGACAGAGTGGGTTCGTTCTGGCCAACTGCCAGCCGGTTTTATTATTCAGGATGAAGCTGAACTCAAAGCGATTCTGGAGGATGGTGGTGTGATCCGCTGCAAAAAACAAAACCTGATCAGCGATGAAATTGCCGTACATATTGAGGCCGGTAAACTGGTCACCAAACTGGCGGTAGACTGGCAGGAACGCATTCAAGTGGTACTGACCGATGACGGTTCACTCAAACGCCTGAAGTTTGCCGATACCTTACGCGATCAAAACGATGATATTGATCGTGACGATTATGCGCAGCGTTTCGATGCAGATTTCATTCTGATGACCAGCGAACTGGCAGCAATGATCGGCAATACAATTGAAGCCTTAGGAGGAGAAGCACAGCGCTAAGGCAGCGGAAAGCCGGGGTTAGCCCGGCACACATTTATTTACTCAGATAACGACACAGGTATGACGTTGCATCGGCAACCTGCAGATTAAATTCACTCTGTCCAGGCACAAAGAACTTTTCACCTGGCGTAAACACTTGCCAATCAGGCGCTCCCGGTAACAGTACTTTTAAAGCACCGGTAATCACCGTCATTTCTTCCGGTTGCGCGGTACTGAAGGTATATTCCCCTTCTTCCATAACCCCAATGCTGGTACGACCGATGCTGCTACTATCAAAACCGATAGACTTAACTTTTCCTGAAAAATATTCGTTTACTTTCAGCATAGACTGGCACCCGCGTAATTAACTTTGTGGAAGATCCATATTGGGGGATGGAAGTAGGTCTGTCACTGATTTTTCGTACAAAATGCGATCGCAGCGCACGACAAAACATCAACAGGATGAAATAATTAGGTTGTATAGTTTAATTGGCCGTAGTGCCTTCAATACCCCAAAAGCCCATCGTCTGCATCGTTCGTCGCTTATTTGGCCCACTTTACAGCGCAGCTCACGCATCACCTTGTACTCAGATGACCGCCAGCAGCGCTCATATTAAATTAAAAAGGGCTTCGCCATTGGGTTGGCTGACAGGTAAATCCCCGGTGATCTCGCCGACTTCACGGGGCATATACGCACGATACAAAGAAAAGAGTATAAGGTTTGGTGGGCCAAGTGAGCATAAATAACACAGCATAGCGCGTTCAAATAGCCTCATGACCAATAACATTTACTTTATCGCTACGATACGAAGTACAGTGAGGATCTGCTCAACGACTTGCTGCGGATTAGCACTGCTATCAATAACGTGATGTGCAGCATTTTGATATAACGCTTCGCGCGTGGTAAGCACTTCTGAGATTTCTTCGGCGATAGGCCTTCCGGTCAAGGTTGGACGTTGCCCTTCCTCGGGAACCTCTTCCAAACGTTGTGCCAAAATGCTGGCTGGTGCACGCAGGTAAATTACCGTCCCATGCTGCCGCATGAAATGCCGATTTTCTTCGGCCAGGATTGCCCCGCCACCGGTAGCAACAACGGTTGACGGTTGTGTTACCGCTTGCAGAGCAAGCGTTTCCCTGCGTCGAAAACCCTGCCAACCTTCCTGCGAAACGATTTCTGCCACGCTCATTTGCACTGTCTGCTGCATAAACAGGTCGGTATCAATAAAGTGATAACCCAATGTCTGCGCTAATGCGCTGCCTATCGTTGTTTTACCTGCTCCGCGAGCGCCTACCATAAAAATGGTTTGTGTCATTACGGGTCGTCCTTTATACGATGGCTCGAATGCATGGGTTTGCATGCGAGAGTGTTAGCAGCCAGGGCAAAAATTGCCGCTGTTGATTCATCATGCCCCTTACTTTTGCATTTAGATATTTACAACAGTGTAAACTAAATTGCTCTACTGCGACTAAAAGCAAAATCTGTTTCATCTTTTCGCATCGCTTACTCCTTGTTTAAGTCAAGAAGCCATATTTAAACAGATTTTATCGACGGCAGAAACTAACGATGGCAATAAAAGATTACGCTGCAGTAACCGCAACAAAAAAAGCGGTATACCACGGAGCATCTCATCCAGTGAAATGTTTTCGACAAGGAGTTTACTTAATAACGTTTTACTTTAAGCTTCAGGCCGGTGGAGTGTGAGGAATACCGGCACATAATCGCCCCGTCCGTGGGAACGTGTATCATCCTTGAATTTCACTCATACCAGTAACTCAAACGCAGTTCAAATCGATGCTTAACCGATTTATCGTTCAACTGCCCTCTGCCTATAAACTTGAGTAAATACCCATCACCACTCAAGATACAAGGGTTAGCTACTGAATAAATCAGTAGCGCAGTACTCACCCACTTTAATAGCGTTAATACGGTAAAGTCGAGTCCCCTTACTGGGCATACTTATCTTTAATCGCTTTTAACTGTTCACTTCTCGATAAGTCAATGCATTTCATTACCGTAAGCTTTGAATTACCATTTTTACTTATATAATTCTTAGCCAAGAACCTTTTAGCAAGCTCACTAACTTCTTCATAAGCTTCAACAGGATAAGGGCCTAGTTCCACATAAGCACCAACAGCAGAAAATGCCTCCTTATTTATTTCACCATCGGTAAAGCCTTTAGCTAAACACATGCTTAAAGCATAGTTTTCTAAATTATATTTCTGTGGATCATTATTTTTATCATTTTCTCCAGCAATAACAGAGAAAGAAAATAAAAATATAAGTGCTATTATTTTAGAAGCCATAATTGAGCACCACCTGCTTTTTCGAAGTAACAGGAATCAGAACACAAAACCCCGTTCCACAGTGTGACATGACCTGTTGCATCACTCCAATTAACGTTAAATGCAAGAATACCTTTCTTATTACTAAAATCACTTTTATTAACACTCAGTTTGCTTATCACATCTGCTTGATAGAACTGATCATTAAGGAATTTAATCATATCTTCGACCCGATATATATACCATTTATTATCAGCGCCAGATGACGTTTTCCACTTGCTCTCATTTCTAGGTATGTTAATGCCTGCATTATTTAACGCGTAGCTCATGCGAATCGCGCAAGCATTTTGGAATATACCACTATCTATATTGGCTTTGACTTTTCCACCAATGATATTTCCAACTTGGGGAACAGCTACATTAACCTTTGAAAAGCTACTCCACATACTATTAAAACTAGGCCTTGATGCCATTTGAATTTCCTTTTTATATTGTATATGTTTAATTATCTAACCCCATCGCCTTTCAAGTTGCAAGAAAGTAGCAAATTCGAGAGTCCCAAGAACACATACGCTGGACTTCAAGTTGTAGAGGGATTGGTTATGTTGCTCAGCACACCAGCAAGTTTCATTCCGTTGCCACTTACCTACATCTTGACGTAACTTGGTATATAGCCTTCACCATTCAACGGTGTTGGTTGCCATCAATCCCCCAGTCACCTTGGTTTATCAAGCACCTAGGGCTTCGCTCAGTTGACGCCTAACTGCAACTTGAATGAACTTGGGTATAGATAGCTATGTAACAGGAGCAAACGAGTGTAGCCAACGCACATGCGATCTGAAGTATTGACGAGTGCTTGGCATCATACTTGACCTTGCATCAAGGTAGCAAGGCCAAAAATCACTCACTGCGCCACCAAGACAAATTTGCCGGGAACAGGACATTAAAGAACCTATCAATTCTCCGATGCCCTTTTTCCATCACACTTTGATGACATTTTGGGACAGTTGCCGCTTATGACACGGTGACCAATTTATCCTTTCACCGCGACAAACATCATAATGTCGCTGGTAAACGAGCCATCGTCCTGAATAGCAAAGTGCTGGCGAACTTCCTCCGCTACACCTTGCTGTAACGCGCGAATAGCTGTGACAAAATGATCCGGTGTTCGCATTCGAGCTATCCAACTGCTGAATTCCAGATCCAGGCGGTCAGCAGTAGCCTCCCGCACCAACAACCCTGCCTCAGTGAACATACCCAGCCATTCCCCTGGCGCATAGTTCCTTACATGCGAGGTATCACGTAAAACTTCGACGGTTTGCAGATAGATATCCAGTAACGGGTGCCCAGGCGATATCACATCCATAAAGATGGCCTTTCCACCTGGCTTCAACACGCGTTCCACCTCGCGTAAGGCCCGGCCAACATCATGCCAGTGGTGTGCAGAATAACGGCTAATCACTACGCTAAAACTCGCATCATCGAATGGCAGCGATTCCGCCACACCTTGTTGCACCTGAATGTTCGCCAGCCCTTTTTGCTGGGCTGCGTGGCCAACAACCTCCAGCATTTGCGGCGAGAGATCATACGCGACAACTTCAGCCACATTAGATGCGGCGGTAAAACTGGCATGACCAGCTCCGCATCCCAGATCCAGTAACCGGGCAGAGGAATTGTCCGCCAACAGGACAGCTAAGCGCTGCAGATCTCTGCCTTGCGCATGTACTCCGCTGCTTAAGTAGGCATTAGCCTGTTCACCAAACTGACGTTCAACCGCATTTTTATGGCTGTTGCTGATACTCATAGTGACTACCATCTTTATCTGGTCTATACCTGTGCCGGATGACTTACACCGTATTATATCCATCACTCAAATGAGCTTTTGGGACTGCGAGATTAAGGGACACGACCTCAGTGCTAAATGCAGATCAGGGCGTTTCGCTATTGCTGATCTTGGCTAACGCGAGGCGATAGGCTTTTACCTTCTGACGCTTCTTAAACCAAGTGGCAGCAGAAACAATAAAAATCGAACCGGACATGGCAAGAACACCGATCGGATGGCCGTAAAACAGCATTAATACAAAATAAACCGCCGAAACAATTGCCACCCATTTTGCCGAATTCCCCACGGAATTCTTCTCTAAGGCTAAACGCCGGATAGACTCTTCTTCACTGATTCCCATACGCGCTCCTTGTTAGCTAACAGGTCATTATAAATGGGAATATTATTCAACCTTCAATCGCATTGACGGTAAAAAAACGTAAATTACAACACATTTCTCTCCCTTTCTTATCTACGTCGCTGTACGTAATCGGGTTGCAGTGGGAGTAATACAGGAAATGCACAACATAAGCGCCTACGTGTCGGCGTTCCAGTATCCCACTCGCCGTGAAACGCCATTAGCGCAGCTATAAGGCCGTGTCCCTTGATTTCAGATGTGGGCTTATAGGGTTACTTTTTTACTGGATGGTCACGACGAAAAAGCTCCCAACTCTCGATTTCTTTCCCATCAGTCAAAGTACAGGTGGAATACTGACCTTGGGCATTTTGCTTAGCGGTCAGTTTGCCACCCAACTTGGTGCAGTAAACATCGGCCGGATTCGCCAAACCAACATTTTGATTCACTTTAGGTGGGAATGGTGCATCATTCTTAGTCTTTGTAGCACACCCTTGTAACAAGGTGACACCGAGAAAAAGGAAAAGCATCAGGAATTTTTTCATTAGCATTGACTCTACAGTGAGATTAAACAGCGGCACATCCCAACAAATTACTTTTATTCAAGAAAAGTTTTGTTGCTGCCAGCGTAACCAAGCAAAGAATACGTTACCGTTATTATAAGTACCAGGAATATAGGTTGCCTGGAAAGTCAGTTGATTGTACCCAATCGACACCAACGGTAGCGGTGCAGGGATAGGAATGTAGTTCCAATTATCACGGGTGGTTATGCTAGTGGTGAAACCTAACCCAAACCGAAAATCTTTCCTCTCGATAGGGCGCCAGATCTTTTCATAAGCATAGCCGCCAATCGGTTCCCACTTGTTGAACGAATCTTTGAACGCCATTGCGTAAACAGCATGCCAGTTGCCATTTTTATCAAAGCGAGAAATACCGTAACCCGCGCCCCACGGTCGCTCGTTATAATTGTCGAGTTTTTCTTGATCGTAAGTCCAGCGGTTGTGCCAGGTGATTACGGGTAGATAGAACTCCTTATTAGGGGAGTTATTCCAGGTTTCCGCCACATTGTTTTTAAAGTGCGCCCATAATCCTTGATCTTTGGCATGCTTGACGTTGTTGTTTTCTCTACCCGTTTCAGCATTTACAGGTGATGCAGGAAATATTAATACCAATAAACATACAATAGAAATTCTTATAAAAGCCATTATAAACCCCGGTAAAAATACAGCGGGCGATTCTTAACGATCATTCCACCTAAATCAAGCTGTATCTTATTTAGCCAATGCATATATCCGTACATTTGAGATTTTTCTAAGTCAGTCGATATATGCCCAAAATAATTCGAGTTGCTTGTAGGCAGCAAGACCGCGAGTCGCCAAGAGCATAGCCCACTATGTGACGGGTGCGAACGGACGTCACCAACACCCAAGCAACTTGAAGAATGACGGGTATATATTTTAATGATTCAAGCCGCACATAGGCAGCAAAACCTACCGGGAACAGAGTTGAACAACGCTTGTGCTGATAAATAGGATAAATCTTATGAATAAGACTTATCGTACCTAAAGCAGATGACTGGGGTGACAAATATGCCTGTAACCAATGAGAAATATGCAGAAAAGAAGCTCGAAGGAGAAATCGCTAAGATGTTTCTCATCGGTTTTAACGATGCTTGCAACGAGCTATAAAGGATGGGGCACACAGATGGGCAGAGTTACTAAGCACATGCAACATACATGCAAGTGGCAAGTATACCGATACAAATTGGCCCTGCCATGCAGGGCCTTCTCACGCCTGAAACCGTAAATTCAATTCAAATCGACATTCTTGCTGCCGAACAGCCAGGTCAAAATAAACCCTGCGGTGTACGAAATCAGAATGCCGGCAATATAAACCAACATACCGGCATAAATACCCTGTGCCGAGGTCATCAGAGGAATAGAGACTAAACCTGATGGGCCAAACACGGTGTTAAGCCCTACAGGCAGTCCCATCCAGGCGACCAGACCGATAAAGAAACCACCTACAGCTCCGCCTACACACGCAGTCACAAAGGGTTTTAACCGCGGTAGCGTAACGCCATAAATAAGTGGTTCACCGATACCCAAAAAGCCAGGGAATATAGCGCCTTTAATTTGAGTGCGTAACACTGAGCCTTTGGGTGAACGGACAAAAAGTGCCAGTGCCGCGCCTACTTGTCCTGCACCAGCCATTGCCAGAATAGGGAAAAGGGAGTTAAAACCTTGCGCATCCATTAAAGCGAAATAAACCGGTACAAAACCCTGATGAATACCGAAAACTACGGCGATCAGGAACAACCCAGCCAAAATTGCGGTGCCGAACGGGTTACCATTCAAATGCATAAACAGCCAAGACATCCCCTTAAACAACTCGCCACCGACCGGCATAATCACCACAAACGTAATCGCGCCCGTAATCAATAAGGTGATAGTCGAAGTCAGGATCATATCCAGATTGTCAGGAATAAACCGGCGTACCTGCCGTTCAATCCAAGCTCCCAATATACAGGCCAGGAGAACGCCAATAATATTGCCACGTGGATCTATCACCAGACCAAAAAAGTCGCTGAACCCCGCGTAGTAACCACTGGTCCCTTCAGGTACATAACGCAAAATAAATAGCGAAGCGATAATCGCACCATTGACGCCGGTGCCACCAAAGGCTTTCTGGGTGTTAAAACCAATCAAGATGCTCAGGAAGGTAAACAAACCGACGCTAAACACTTTCATGTAGGCAATCAGCCCCTTTAGCCATGCAGCCTGAACCACGCCGTCGGTTACCAGCGTTTGCTGCAACAGGGTTGCTATGCCTAATAACAACCCTGCGGCGATAAATCCAGGAATCAGTGGGGTAAAAATAGTGGCAAATTTAGTCAGAAAGTTATGAATCGCACTATTTTGGCCCGCCTTCCTCTGTTGTTTGTTCTGGCTAGCCAACGCCCGCAAATCGGTCTGTTCAGTTGTCGTCTGCCCCTGCTGCGGCTCAGCATTTAGCAGCGCATTCATCATCTCGCTGGCAGTCTGAGCTTTGCCTGGGCCAAGGATAATCTGCAGTTGGTCATCACCATTAATCACCCCCATTACACCAGGGATTTTCTTTATGTCATCCATCTGAATGCTTTGGCGATCCTTCAGCGTCAGACGCAACCTTGTCATGCAGTTACCACAGACAATGATGTTTTTACTGCCGCCGATGAGGAGTAAAATCTGCTCAATCATAGAAACGGTTATTTTCGCCATGGTTATACCTTTATCCCTTGCAGCGCTTTACGAATAAATCCATTATTTTTAGCCAGGATCGCACTGGCACCCTGTGCAGAAAGGTTGCCAAGGATCATCACGATCGCGGTTTTGCAGTGGCGATTACACTCATTGAGCGCCTTCTCTGCCTCTTCTGGGCTACACTCCGTTGCCTCGACGACAATATTGACCTGTCGCTGCAATAGTTTGGCGTTGGTTGCCTCAACATCCACCATTAGGTTGCTGTAAACCTTGCCACTGCGGATCATTGCCCCGGTTGTTATCATGTTCAGGATTAATTTCTGCGCGGTTCCCGCTTTCATCCGCGATGAACCTGTGACAACTTCCGGCCCAACTCGTGGTTCGATGGCAATATCTGCCGCCTTACTCATTTCGCTCCCCGGATTGCAAGAGATTGACGCTACTTTAGCGCCTACGCTACGTGCATATCCCATCGCCCCCAGGACATAGGGAGTACGACCACTTGCTGCAATCCCAACCAATACGTCACGTGCATTAAAATCAATGTCGCGCAAATCCTGCGCGCCCATTTCTTCGTTATCTTCAGCATTTTCAACGGCTTGTAATATTGCCGTATTGCCACCGGCAATTAAACCGATAACCTGTTCGCGAGGTGTCCCATAAGTTGGCGGACACTCGCTGGCATCAAGTATCCCCAACCGCCCTGATGTACCAGCACCGCAGTAAATCAGCCTGCCACCATGAGCGAAAGCCTCTACCAGAAGATCGACAACCTTTGCCACTTCAGGGAGCGTTGCCTCTACTGCAAGGGACACTTTTTGATCTTCCCTGTTAATCAATGCGAGCATATCGAGTGTTGACAGAGTATCGATTTCAGCGCTGGCAGGGTTGCGGCTTTCTGTTACCATCTTGCTTAAATTAATTTTCATCGTGTTTCCAGTCGTTCAGGCTTTTGACAATATTAAGGAATTATTTATTCCTCATATGTGACACATATCACGGTAAAACGATTCCATGTGGTGCTCCGATAAGGAATAAACATCGAACAAAAATGGCAAAGAATGACTAATCCTTTAATTTCAATAAATTAAAAAAGAGGGATAAAAACCAGCATAGCTGGAATAATCTATAACACTCGCTGGAGATATTATTGATGTCGATTCTAAATGAAATAACCTGGTTGCTACCTAACCTCGCTGAAAACCAGCAAAAGATTGCAAAGTACATTATTGAGAAACCGGAGTCTGTACTTACGCTATCCTCTTCTCGCTTCGCAGAAAGCATCGGAGTCAGTCAGTCTGCAATCGTGAAATTTAGCCAAAAAATAGGCATGAGGGGTTTTCCCGCGCTAAAAATTGCCATCAGCGAAGAATTGGGCAGAAATGAACGCTTAAAATCATACCCACATAAAGCCTTACATAACGCGATTTCATCGGAAGACTCATTGAGCGTCATCGCGCAAAAATTGGCTAGCGAGAAAACGGCTGCGATCATAGAAACGACAAGGAGGCTGAATTTTGAGGTTTTCCGGAAAGTGATAGATATTATCAATAACGCCCAGCGGGTACAGATTATTGGAATATGGGGGTCAGGGCTGACGGCGAAAGATCTTAGCTACAAATTGCAGAAAATAGGAATCATCAGCCTGGTGGAAGCCGACCTTCATGTTCAGTTAGCCACTGCGCACTGCCTAACGCCCAAAGACGTGCAAATCGTTCTTTCTTTCAGCGGCAGAAGGAAAGATATGCGTACCGCAGCCGGCATGGCAAAAGCACAAGGTGCAACGGTGATCGCCATAACAGGCAGTAAAGAAAACCCACTGGCCAAGATGGCAGATTACGTGTTGGAAAGTGTCTCTGACGAAAATGAGTGGCGAAGCTCTTCGATTTCATCAAGAACGGCACAGAATACCCTCACAGATTTAATTTTCCTTGCCTTGATGCAACAACGAAAAGACATTGCCAAACCTCTGCTTCTCAATACCAGTATGGCTATTAACAACCTCGATGATTAGGCTACGCCCCTCAATTGCAAACGAGCACCCTTGGCGGTCATTTGATTGCAGAACACGGCATGGACCGTAAGATGGGGCCACAGGTCTGGCCCCAAAAGACTCACTAGACTTGATGACTTTGTACAACACTGCCCCAGACCATTTCCCCTTTGTGGAAGGTAGCTGTTCTGGGCGAAATCCGCGCCACCGCTTCAGCGGAACAGGAAGCGTCAACCAGCACGAAACTGGCGTCGTCCGCTGCTTTTGGCCAAATGCGTTCACCTTTATCGTTCAGCGGCAGCACATCCCCCGTCGCAATCGCCAACGCACGCGACAGAGTTTTCTCATTCGGGCGAATGTAGAGTTGTGCATAGAGATTGGCTTTTTCCAGCATGTCACCTAAACCAAACGGCGACCAATGGTCGATCACACTGTCCGTACCCGTCATGACAAATACGCCTTTATTACGCAATTGACTGAGCGGCATATGCAGCGTACCAATAGGCACCGTAGAGGCAATGGTTACCTGCTGGGCTGCCATACGGGTTGCTAATTCATCCACCTGCTGTTCATTCAGCGTTGCCAGTACAAAGGCATGGCTAATGGTCAGCTTGCCTTTCAGCTGAGGGGTTTTCTCTACGGTATCTAGCATGTATTTCACCGCGGCCAACCCAGCCGGACTGGTTTCATGCAAATGAATGTCAACCCCTTTGCCATAATCCAGAGCTATCTGGAACATAGTATCGAGAGATTTCTCCATTGCGTTATCGACACTGGTCGGATCCAGACCGCCCACATAGTGCGCCCCAGCCTGCATCGCCTCACGCATCAGTGGCTCCGACTTTGAAAGCAGCAAGCCATGCTGTGGAAAAGCAACAATTTCACAGTCGAAACCGGACTGACGGCGGGCCAGCACTGCCTGTAAGTCCTCAAGGTTTTTTAGCCCGGAGACGGGTTCCACGTTGCAATGGCTACGAGCAATGGTGGTACCGTGTGACTGTAGAAGATCGATCAGTTTTCCTGCTCGCTCCTGCGTATGGGGCCGTAGTTCTGGCAACAATTTATGTTCCAGCGCGATCATATCCTGGACTGTGGTGCCTGCCGGACGATTTAGCGCACGCCAAGGACCACCATAAAACGTTTTATCCAGATGAATATGCATATCACGCATGGTGGGTAGCATCAGCTTGCCACCAGCGTCATACACCGGCAAATTGCTGTCTGGGTGTTGCCGATTACCGTGTAAAGCAACGATCTTCCCTTGTTTGATCTCCAGGCTTTTAAGTTCTGTCCGGGTAGCAACCGGGATCCCCCCCTCAAACTCAAAACCCGCTTCGAGCAGAACGTTATCCAGATAATAATGCGAGGTTGTGATCCGCATGTGTTGTGACACCTCACATTTGTCTGTTACTGGCTGGGCAGCATAACCAACGGACGTAGTCACACCGAATAGTGCGCAAGCAGCGGCTGCCTTGCCGCTATGACTCAAGAAATCACGGCGGCTTTTATTCTCATTCATCGCTTCTTCCCTCTCAGACATTGACGATATGCGTACCGGTCTCACCGCGCAACGCTGCCGGTAAGCATTCCGGCGAAGTGATCACCACACGTTTTCCTCCATGGTGCAAAAATGCCAGACTGGCAGCGATCTTCGGTAGCATACTGCCGGGAGGGAAGTGCCCTTCTTCCATATAACGTGTCATCTCTGGCACAGTGACGCGTCCCAGTTCACGCTGGTTAGGTTTGCCAAAATGAATGCACACCTTTTCCACCCCGGTGGTGATCACCAGGATATCTGCGCGAATCTCCCTAGCCAGCAAGGCAGTCGAAAGGTCTTTATCTATTACCGCATCAACGCCCTGATAGTCTCCCTGTGGGCCACGAACCACCGGTACGCCACCGCCACCTGCGCCAATAACCACAAAGCCCTGTTGCGTAAGTACCTTAATGGCATCGGCCTCGATAATGTGCTTGGGTTCTGGTGAGGCAACCACCCGGCGATAGCCACGCCCAGAGTCTTCCACAAAATGCCAGTTCGGATGTTGTTGTAACAACGTGTCGCGCTGCGCTTCACTAAAGAAGGCACCTATCGGTTTGGTGGGATGGGTGAAACCAGGATCGTTCTTATCCACCTCGACCTGCGTGACAACAGTTACCGCTTTCTGCTCACCACGCTGCGCCAACCGATTATTGAGCGCCTGCTGGATCAGATAGCCGATCCCTCCTTGAGTATCCGCTACACAATTGGCAAGTGGAGTCAGCGGCAATCCTTCATATTGATGGGCCAACTCTGCACGGCGCAGATCAAGCCCCACTTGAGGGCCATTACCATGAGTGAGCACAATGTCATAATCGGAGGCCAACATCTCAAGCACCGATCCCGCTACCGCTTTTACCGCTTCGGCCTGATGTTCAACAGACTGACTGGCGTTATCTTTAATAATGCTGTTACCACCAATGGCCACTACTACAAGTTCTTTCATCTGCTTTATCCGATAAGAGATGGGGCAAAGCCCGTTTTAGGTTACGTAGTCTCGGTTGATTCCTGCACGGATACTGGGGCGTTTTCACGGCTATCGAGTAAATGTTTCACCACAAACATCCCTGTCATCATCAGATAGGCCAACATAAACATCATCGAGCTACCCAATGCAAAGCCAACTGTGGGAGAGTGGATCACACCGAACAATGACAACAGTGCGCCCGTTGCCGCCGCAACTGCCCCCCTCAGTGGTTTATTGTTAATGGCAAAAATAGCAATACATCCCCATAACATGCTGGCAAGCGGCGCCCCATTCCCCAAGTGCACCAGCCCTTGGTAGTATACCCCTTTGCTGTACAGCAATTCTGTACCCAGTTTGGCTGCGGAAGTCCCCGCGGCCCCCATGACACTGTTGACCATGGTCAGGGCCCAGTTGGCGATCCACGGGAACAGGCAGATAAAGATCACCGGCACTTCCACTTTCGGCGTTTCCCTCACTACCTGATTGGCCGTCACCACACCGATAAACACCAGAATTGGCACAATAGCGGTCATCGGTATCACTGCAAGCATAAAGGCACCAAGACCAAATAACGGTACAACGAACATGGTCACGCCAGAAGCCAATGTGTAACCAATACTTGCCCCCATCGCTTTCCAGCCCGCATGGCCAACATAAACGGTCACAGGGAATGGGTTACCCAACAGACAGCCAATCATTGAGGAGAAACCATTCGCCATCATGACTTTACGGGTATCGTAGTTATCTCCTGCGGCATGCGCACTTTCGATGTTTTCCAAGTCGAAAATATAGTTCGCCAGCCCAAGGGGAACGGCTGAAGCCAGATAGGGTAGTGCATGCGGCAATCCATTAATAAAACCGTCGACATGCACTCCAGGCGGATTGAACCCGAAAGAAGACATTGAAGCCTTGATCGCCTCTGGACTTTGCAGACCGGAAATCCACGCCAGGACCGTGCCAGCAACCAGCAGTAGCAAACCGGTGGGGATACGCGCGAAGATGGGTTTTTTACCAAACCAGTTGATGAAGATCAGCAGCAGAACAATGAATGAAACCGTAGGTGCTTCGAACGCCTGCAGCATCGGATTCATCGCCAGCAGCAGCAGCCCCAGACCAGAAAGACAGGAAAGCAAAACGGTTCGCGGGATCATCTTACGGATAGTTTCCCCCAGGAACGAGCCACCTACCAAAATGAGTGCTTCAACAAAGCACCACACCAGGCCAATCTGGATGGCAAAATCGGCATCACCGGTTTGCTGGTAAACTGGCATCAATACTAGGAAGGTCACAGTAAAAATTGACGGTGCGCTAGGGCCGGAGGGCAGCGCGGTCACATCGGTACGTCCGGTCTGGCGCACCATCTGCAGTGCAAACCAGGTATAACAGACGCTGGCCATCAGCACTGCCAGGCCAAAGGCAGGGGCAATGCGGCCGTAGACAATTTCTTTGGGAATACCGACTACAAAAATCAGTAACCCCATCATGGTGAGTAGATTAGTCAGGTTATTGGTCATCAGCCCAAAATAGGCTGCCCAGTCACCGCATTTCCACTCTAATTTTATTCTGTTCATGGAATGTCCTTCACAGGTCGTTAAAACACGCCTTACGATCCAGAGATCGTCATCGGTCCTGCAGGTGAACAATGCTCAGGCTTTGCTACTGTGGGGCTAACGCGAAGTTAGCCCAGTATCTTGTTATTGGCAGTAGCGATCGCGATAAGTCAGTAGCGCCTTCTCAAAACAAGCAAACGGCGGATGAACAATCCCGGCACCGATCATACCTATCCCAGCATCCTTATGGGCTATCGCGGTGTTAATCACCGGCAGGATGCCGCTGCTGCCCACTTTGGTAATATCGATAGCCGTTGGGACGCCCATAAAGGACAGTAAAGGAATGGTGACATTAGGGTTTTCGCCAAGGGTGATTTCCCGCATCTGACGGGAGAAATCGATCGCCTCTTCGACGGTCCCCCCTACCAGCGCAACAATGGCCGGGGCCGTCGCCATAGCAAAACCGCCAATCCCATAGGTTTCAGTAATCGCGCTGTCGCCGATATCCAACCCAGAGTCTTCCTCTTTATAACCAGCAAACATCGGCCCGATAACCTGTTGCGCCGGGCCGGTAAACCACTGCCCCGGTAGTCCACTGACGCGCAGACCAAACTCGACGCCATTGCGCGCCATGGTTGTCACCACCGTACTGTATTCAATACCGTGTGCAGCATCCATTGCCGCCTTGCACATCGCCATCCAGGTAGGGCCGGAGAAGTAATCACTGCTGGCAACAAAATCGAAGACCTCACGCTGCTGTTCCACCGAGTAACCGGCCTGGATGATCCACGGCGTCAGTGCCTGGATCAGCAGGGTGGTGCCTGCGTTATTGCGGTTGTGGCACTCGTCGCCCATGTGAAGCGCCTGCGCCAGCATCAGCCGCAGGTCGATCTCACCCGCCAATTTCATGGCATCACGCAACATCGGGCCCTGCACATCACGCATCCAGTTCAGGCGGTCAATAACGCTCTGGTCATTAGCTCCCATACGCAAGATCTTCGCCATCTGCTCACTCATGTTGGTATAGGCACGGTTGCCGTAGGTTTTGTTTTCTACGATGTGCATAAACATTGACGCAGAGGTCACGCCAGCCATTGAGCCGACACAGTCATGCTCATGGCAGGGGGAGAAGGTGATTTCACCGGAAGCCGCCAGTTCAGCCGCCTCATCGAGGTTGGCAGCCAATCCCTCGAACACCAGCGCACCGGTTACCGCCCCTTTCATCGCCCCACACATTTTTTCCCAACTAATCGGTGGGCCAGCGTGAAGAATGGTCTTGCGGGTCATACCCGGTACCACATTAATAGCCTGATCGTAACCCACCAGAACCGGATGTGACTTGATAATGCGCTCCAGCGCCAGTTTATTCGCTGCCGCAATCTTGTCAGCAAATGCCGGAGACGCTATCTGGTCAAGAGCCTCAACGACTGCCATATTGCCCTGCCCTGGCGGCGTCCAGTCAAGATGAGTGACCGGGATATGCTGTTTTTTAAGGTCATCACTGAACATGGCAATACCCACATTGATCACATTCAGTGGTTGGTTAAAGAATGAATGGCTCATCAGGCTTTCTCCCCTTTGCAGACAAATTCACGCGCCAGTAATCCGGTATTGGTGCTGCTACTTGCCCAAATGACGCCCGCGTCCGTGAGCATCTGGCACTGTTGCTGCAGTGATGGCGTATCAAGATCGGTCCCCAGCACATAGCCAAGGATCTCCAGTGGCCGTTTCTCGCGTGCGGCAATCGCCTTGGCTTCTTTGATTGCTTCAATCATTACGCCCACAGGATCTTCATGCGCACCAAAACCAAGCACAAAATCCATCACTATCACACCAACCTCAGGATCACGCGCCTCCTGTAATAAACGACTGATACGGTTGGTTGGGTCGATCATTGGATGCGGTTTACCATTGGTGAAGTCATCGTCACCAAAGTCGAGAAAAGTATGCGCTATGCTCTGGTTGAGATCTTTTAAGCGTTTGGACGGGTCGGGTTGAATATTGCTGTAAACATCGCTGTATTTCTCCAAAGCCGCAAACATCGCTTCATCACACAGCGTACCGCCGCAGAATAGACCGCGAATGTATTTTTGCTGTGGTGTCAAACGTGCACGCACTTCTTCAATCAGCGGCCAATTGAGAGGATGAAGATCGAGGGACTCTTGTTTGATACCGGTGAGTAACACGGCTTTTAATGCCGCCTCTTTGGTGGCACGGGCAAACTGTAATCCTTGCTCATCAGCCGGTGGTGCATTACGCCCAAGGAAGCAGACCACCACCGGTTTACGGCATGCACGAGCACGTTCAAGCACCTTGTGTGCCACCGCCGACGCGGGTGGTTTTGATACCAACACGATGACTTCAGTTTGGCTATCGTCCTCCAGCATTTTCAGCGCATCAAGCATCATCAGGCCACCGATCTTTTCACTAAGATCGCGCCCACCGGTGCCAATCAGTTGTGAAATACCACCGCCAAACTCATGGATGCGCACGCTCAGTTCCTGGCTCCCTGTTCCAGATGCGCCGATGATGCCAATGTTGCCACGGCGCACCGCGTTACCAAAACAGAGGGCCGCGCCATTGATGATGGCAGTACCGCAGTCGGGCCCCATCATCAGCAACCCTTTTTCATGCGCCAACTGTTTCAATGCCAGCTCATCGTCAATAGAGACATTATCGGAAAACAGCATCACGTTTAGATTGTTTTCCAACGCCTGACGCGCTTCGCGCGCTGCGTAGAGGCCATTAACTGAAATAACTGCAAGATTGCTCTCTGGAATATTGGCTTTTGCGCTGGCAACAGTGGCATAACGCGCTTCGTGCCGAGCGCCTTTATCTTTGTTAGTAAACAAGGCTTCAATGGCCTGCAGCGTAGCGTCGTTGGCTTCGTCGCTGGCGCCCTTAATCACAATCATCAGGTCGCCGTTTTTGGCCGCCTCCAGCTCTGGCGTCAATAACCCCAAGTTCTGCAACACGCTTTTGTTCATTTCCGTGGCCATAGCCACAAACGCCTGTTCAACCCCTGCCAGTTTATTTGCTTTGGTCGAAATCGACATCAGCGAAACGGAATCAAACCAAGTGTTCTTTTTAACAATGATCCTGATTGGCATTATGTTCTCCAAAATATGCGGTCAACAGGCAGGCATCCGCCATGCCAAATAGCATGTCGCATCCTGAACTTGAGCCGACTTTCTTTATCTCGTTAATGGTATGAATAATTAAGTCACTATCGTCTTGTACAATTTTTTCTATCAATTCCCCAATAACCTGCCGATAACGCTGATTGATTGCCTCCTCTAGCGTAATTGCACTCAGCAGCGTCGTTTTCTCTTTCGCTTTATTCAATGCAGTGAGAAAAATTTCACGATATTTTCGTAGAGGATTGCCTGACAGCATCAATATACTGCATAACCCTACCAGATAATCGTCACCGGAAGGGGTTAAACCAATACCCAATCCAATCAGAGCGTTTATTTCCTTATCAATATTTTCATTCCGGCTTATTGCTTTCAATAAAGCACAGCGGTTACTCTGTAATAACCGAGCCATTTCTTGATAAAAGATATTGTCACCGAGGTAATCAAAAAGCGAATTACCAGATAATGCATGCTGATTAATCCATTGACTCCATTTAAACCAATTAATATGAGTTATACTCTCTTCAAATAAATATTTCTCCGAACATTGCCACAAATGGCAACGGGAGAGATCTATCCATTTATTCTGGCCAATCTCAATACCGTCCGTTAAAAACTGAACCGGTTCACCAGGGCTAAATACTTTTTCGCAGTGCTTAAGCGCTATTCGGCAACTATTTGGTGCATTATCATACCCATCGCTGAGTAATGCGTAGAGCATTTTCTGTTCTGGGACGAACAGGTTTACCGCTCTATCAAAAACCTGTTCGACATGCCCGACTAACCTTTGACGAGGGAAGGCCATATCAGCCGAAAGCGCTTTAATGCACCGCCGTAATGGCTGTGCGATGGCATTTCTCCTTTTTATGCGCCTGCAGCTATCAGCAGTTCAGCAATTTCGTGATAGTCTTTCTCACGTGCCAGCGTTAGCGGTGATTTACCGTATTTGTCAGTCATATGAGGATTAGCACCATGTTCGAGCAGCAATTTGACAATTTCCTGCTGTCTGGCACCGCCGTCATTAAGCACAATGGCTTCTAACAAAGGCGTCCAACCGACAAAATTGGTATGATTAACGTTAATATCGGTGCGTAATAATAATTCACGCACAATTTCAACGTGGCCTTTTTCACTGGCTGGCGTAATACCCACACCGCCGAAACGTGTTAGACGTTCCAAATCAGGATTCGCCGGCAATACCAGACGTAATAGCGTTAAATCATTATTAAGGCAGCTCAATAGGAACGGGTTAAAGCAGGTCTGATCTTGTTTATCAATATCTGCACCGGCAGAAATCAATAAGCTCACGCAATTATAGTGTTTATTCAGGCTAGCAAGCGTTATTGCCGTTCGGCCCTGCCGATTGGTGGTATTAATATCGACGCCTCTGACCAAACATTTTTTTAGTGCATCGGCATCGCCTTTTTCAGCAGCGGAAAGAAACTCGCTCACCAATTCGTTTTCTGACATATTCTGGCTCTCTCTTTGCTAGTGGGCTTTGCTGTATTTTATTGATTGCCAGAATAGCAACAGACGCGATAGAAAAACATCCGTTTAAAAATCATTCATCGCAAAAGGACACATTATTGAATAGTTTTCAATAATTAAAGCAAAATGTGCGACGGCGCAGTGTTCCTCCCCCTATTTTCGCTCTTTTTAAGCGATAAAGATCTTCTCAGCGAACCCGCATTTACTTCAGGCCACATCTGGCTTGCAATAAAAAATCAGAAATGTGATGTTCCTCAAATCAGTTGTAAGCTTAGTGTTAAAATTCATTCAATACTGGTTGCTCATTACAAGAATTACAAATACATTCAACAATACGGCAGAGGGTATTGTCCCCTCCTCTGGCGCATCAACATATAAAGGGGCTCGCTTCGGATCCCCCTGCATATGAACTCTATTTTTACCGAAGAAAATCTGCTGGCCTTTACAACCGCAGCGCGTTTTAGCAGTTTTAGCAAAGCTGCTGAAGAGTTGGGCCTGACAACCTCAGCGATCAGCTATACTATCAAACGCATGGAAACCGGATTGGATGTGGTGCTGTTCTCCCGCAATACTCGAAATATTGAGCTTACCGAGTCCGGTTTTTACTTCTATCGTAAGGCCACAGATCTACTTAACGACTTTCATGCCATCAAGCGCGGTATCGATACCATCGCCCAAGGCATTGAGGCACGAGTACGCATCTGCATAAACCAGTTGCTTTATACCCCACGCCATACCGCCCGACTGCTACAGGTGTTGAAGAAACAATTTCCCACCTGCCATATCACGGTGACGACCGAGGTTTATAACGGTGTATGGGACTCTATCATTAACAACCAAGCCAACATTGCGATTGGAGCACCAGACACGCTGTTGGACGGTGGCGGCATAGATTACACGGAGATTGGCGCTATCCGTTGGGTGTTTGCTATTGCGCCCGATCACCCACTGGCATTGATGCCGGAACCCATATCCGAAAGCCAATTACGGCTCTATCCGAACATTATGGTGGAAGACACAGCTCATACTATTAACAAGAAAGTAGGTTGGCTGTTGCATGGGCAAGAAGCAATACTGGTTCCAGATTTTAATACTAAGTGCCAATGCCAGATCTTGGGGGAGGGAATTGGTTTTCTGCCAGAGTATATGGCGCGCGAAGCAGTAGCTGAAGGTTTTCTGATCATACGTACCATTCATAACCCGCGTCAGGATTCTCGCATGTTACTGGCTACGCAGCACGCAGCAACCGGGCAGGTTACTCAGTGGATTAAAAAAGAGTTCGTGCCAGGCGGCTTATTGAGTGGGATTTACGCGGATCTACTGTACCGGAACGAATAGCGCTGCCTGCCAATAAAGCGCGTTGGTTCAGGGGAAACAGAGCATGTTGCGCGCATAGGGTTTGTGTTCCTTAATAGCCAATCATGCCATTTCTATCCCCATGCTTCACGCCTTGTACTGCACTCAAATGGTCGCTAGCGACCTTCGTATACACAGCCTAAGTCAAATTGAAAGGTTAAAACTCTGTGCTACGCTTAATACCGTCATTGACAGCCAAGAGCGTCATGTTTGCCGATGTCGAGAAACTCAGGGATGGCAGATCTTCTCCGTACCTGGAATCGTCCCTAATCAGGGGGCCCTTAATTAAGCGTAGGCGTCACTGATGCTCATTTATCACAAGGCAAGACGTAACAAGTAAGTGGCAAACAACGTAACAACGCCGCCTTGCCAACACAGAAGAAGGCGTCTCAAAAGCCATGTTTTTTGTCGCTTTCCTGCATTCCGAATTCTCGTCACCATTAAGAGAAACAGGCCGATTCGGGTTTCACGCTCATATGACATGGCGGGAGGCTGCCTAGGCTATTTTTTACCGGAGTGCTTGACATATACCCAAGTTCATTCAAGTTGCAGGTAGGCGGCAACTGCACGATAAATCTGTCGGGAACTGATTTGAATGCTGCAAAACGGCAGCCCGAAGGGGAAATCACCAAGATGTGACTTCTAATTGATTTATACGCAGCTGGCAG